>JALOMJ010000213.1 GCA_025455485.1 Bacteroidia bacterium
CACAAGCCTTATGCCGCTAATTTGGGTCTTGTAAGTTTCGGCGGACATTTGTACATTTAAATATTCGGACGGCGGCACAAGGCCTGTGCACAAAACGTTAGGCCCCACCAAGCCGGCGGACATTAATAAAAAAAGACACGCACAGCCGACACACGTCCCTTCAAAACAAAACTCGGTTCGACATCACAACGCACACTGACCTAAATTCATTAGCTTCTCGGTAAGTTTGTTTTTCGGGCAGACCGCTCGCCTACCCTCACCCTCGCTCAAAGCCTGCGCACAGGCAGACATCAGACAAGGAAATCACCTTTCTTTATCCGGACACACCAGCAGACTTTAAACTTGCGTATAACGTTTGGTTATTTTCACATCTCAACAAGCAGACGCACGGAAATCCTGATAACGTTTTGTTATCTGCAAGTTCTAACAAAAAGACCTCTGTGAAATAAATCATCTTATCAACGGGTGACGTCGGGACATCACCAAAACGTGGCTTGGCGAGGGCCTAACAGCGCACAAAAGTTATGCCGCGCATCAGGGTCTTGTAATTTCGGTCGGACATTCGTATATTTAAATATCCGGACGGCGGCACAAGCCCTGCTTGGAAAACGTTAGCGGGCATGGTTAAACAGACATCTATGTACAAAATATTCTTTCCTTTAATAGTTTTCCTTTTGACATCATGTAACGGTTTGACAGAAAAACATTTCTTAACTAGTGACAACACGACCGGCGGCTTCATAGACATTTCACTTGACCTTAACAAGGACAATACTCTAGTATTATTAAAAATTGACCAAAAGGTAGTGAGCCATAATGAGACCGGTTCAACTTACATTCCCGACACAACTGTTTTAGTTTCTGGTAAATGGACAACTTCAAAAGGCAAAATTTATTGCGAAATTAATGAAACCCAAAAGTTTGTTACGGACGCATTCCTTAAATCAAACTTCAAAACCAATGACATCTTTGTAAACGACAATAAAATTTCCTTTCCTTTATCAACGGACACAGTATATATTTACGGACAACCATGCGTTGCGACAAAAACCACGACCCGCTAACAGCACCTACAACTTATGCCGCGCATCTTGGTCTTTTAAATATGTCCGGACTTTCTTACATTTAACTTTACTGACAGCGGCACAAGTTGTAGCTGCAAAACGTTATAGGGCATTTTATACAGACCAGAAACAATTAATTGAGCGGACCTCTATTCATAGGAGTATTTATCCTTGTATACTGGGCTAATTGTCCTGACAATAGGAATAGCTATTGTATTTGAAGACCAACTTTTCACTAAAAATAATGCGAAAGAATTAGTTGAAGAGCAAGACATCAAACTTACTGATGAATTTGAATTATTAAAAAATGAATCAATATCTTCAATTGAGGAGTCTTATCATACTTTTACACTAAAAATTTCGGAACGCAACAAACAAGACGCTATAGCAAAAATTAAAAATGCAGTTAATTTCGAGCCATATGATAATGGTTCGAAGGAAAGTTTGCTTTATGAACAAGGGGATAGATATTTCGGACCAAAATTGATACAGAATTATGAAACCGAAAGCTCATATATTAGAGAATATTTTCAACCAAGCGGACGACAAGGTTACGCTCCGACATTTAGACGAATTTCGGTAAGCAAGACAGGTAACTTGTTGACATTTGAAGACATCGACGAGTAAAAAACGCCCTATAACAGCGGTCTTGCGCCAGCCGGACAGAACCCTGCGTAGGCAAACGCTGTTTTTCTAAAGGCCCGCTCCGCGGACGGGAATTTGTGGCGCGTTTGCTTCAAAATCTTTATCTTCACGGTGGACATGCGTTTGGTTAGCAGCAAAAGTTTGCGATATGCGGCCGGCGCAAGGCCACAATCCGTTATAAGCAATGCGCCCCCGGACAATTATTCTTTTTCTCGTTCGGACAGTACAGTAGCTTTCGGGCAGACAAATTATCGTGACACGCGCCAGCGGACATAGCATTTCGGGTCGACAACAACAATAAACTTCATTTCTTGACTTCCTACTCTGCGCGTGTAAAAAATGACGGCAGACAAAATAAATACATTACGGCTTGACAAGAACAATAGCTTTCAGGCAGACATTCTCCTGCCCCCGGTTGGCCAAGTTTTCTAAAACCTATCAGGACAGCATTCCGGTAAAGGGCATTAGTTTTTTTGCCTACGCACCTCGGCCGCGAGTGAAAACCTCGCGGCCGTTTTTGCCATTCATTGCAGCACATTTGCCCGGCCACGGTGGACGCATGGCAAAGCCGGTCAAATAAGCTGCAATACCCACCGCACTTTTTTTGCGCTTTTCAAGCGCATTTTGGCTATCGCTATTTAAGCCATTTGTTTTTGCAAGAGACAGGCAAAAACAAAACGCTTAAATCCCGCCGCACACTAATTGGCGTGCTGCGCACCTTTTTGCGCGTGCCCTCCGGGCCATAAAGCGCGGCCTGCCGGCAGCATGGTGTTGTTATAGTTAGAAATATGCCTTTTAAGGACTCGTGTCTTCACGCTGTTACCAGTAATTTAATAACCAAAAAAATTGATTCCATACGGATTGTCAAGATAATTGCTGGGCGTGAAGGAAAAGTTTACATTAATATTATTATCGTCGTCAATAGTCGCATGGTCCATTTGCGTATGAAACAGAATCAATTTCAATAACTTTTCGTACTGCTCAATAAATGTTTTGTAATAAAGAGGGTTGAAATAAACATTTTCAGTATGGGCTGCTACCAACATGGTAATGTCTGATTTTAAATTCTCTCTTTTTCTTAGTTGATTTCCTAAGTCGCCATACAAATGTTTGTCTTTTGAAAAATAACTTAGCATGAAGTATGTCTTATTGTCAACAGGATAAAGGGTAATGAAAATATCTTCCATTCTTTCTTCTGAATGGGGAATTGCTTTGCATTCAAAATCGAAGTCTAAATAAAATGATGAAGATACAGCAATAGGGTAAAACGCAGGCAGTTTAAATACTTCAGTTTCAATTACGGTATAGTCGTTAGTAAGTATAGCCGCATCAAATATTTTCTTGTTTTCGCTTATATCTTTGTCAGATTGTTCACCGAAGTTCATCCAAGTTGAAACTTCAATTTTTTTATGAGAGGAGACTACGAAGCCTCTATAAGCAAAAAGAAAATTCTGTTCTGAGGTCTGTGTGTATGGTTGAACTTCAATTGGTCTGAAAATAGCATCATGCTTGTTACAAAATCCCCAAAATATTGAGGCGTGATTTTTTCCAAGTTCTTTTCCATCGAATTCTCCCTTTTCCATAGCATAACCCATCACATGACCATTATCAACTATTTTGCTTAAAACTCCGTTATTTTGAATAGAATGAGCAGCTGAAACAACAATTTTATCATTGTGGTCAACATTGCAATTTGTGGCGCTAGCCTCAGGATGCCAACAGAATTTACTTTTTTCAATACCTCGCCGAATTACTTCGCGCATTATAGAGGGAAATTCTACTTCAGTGATGTCAGTCAGTTCGAATTTGTCAAAGATGGAATAATCTGATGGTGTCCTTTTTGTAATAGGAGGAAGTGCTTTGCAAGTTGAAATGAAGTCACTAAAATTTTCGGGATTCAAACCACCTTTTCTAAAGTCACGGAAAACCTCAAAGAACACTTCATAGTTCATTCGAGGATTTTCAAGTTGTCTTAGAAAGTTTACCATTTAATAATATCATTATGCGTCCCGTAATTATTCAACCTAAGTAACGGATTTGCTTAACTTAAGCCACCCCGTTTTCCTAACTTCTAAAATAAAGATTAATCCCTGCTTTTAAACGCAAACCTATAATACATTTAACAAAAAAAACCGCCCCTCCCGATAGTATTCGGAATCAGGGGCGGTCCAAACTAAGACTCAGAGCCTACTTCTTTCGTTTCTTTCCTTTTCTGAAAGAATCCATTAGAGGCCAAACCCTTTTCAGCGCTACCGTTACTGCAAAACTAACCACCGCTCCTAAAGCGGCAAGGATAACTGTTTTGATTATATCCGATGAATTTATATTCACCACTACGGTTAAGACCGTCTCAGGAACTGCCACTTGGCTCACCGCTGTCACCACACTTCCGGCTACCACAAGGTAGCTCGCTATGGTTACAAGCGCTGCAGGAAGCGCCAATGGTGCTGCCACCAAAGTGCCTCCAACTGCAGTCAGTATTAGGCCTGCCAGACGCAGTTTCTTAAAGAACGGGGGGGTGTCGGCCTTGCTGCGCTCTATGAGCGTTTTAACAAAACCATTTTTTTCTTTTGTTGCCATTTTTCCCTCCTTTTTAAGATGCTTCTATTACGCTAAGCGCATTAAAAGCCCCGTTTTTAAGTGAATACTGCAAACCGTTTACCTCTTGGAAGAACTCAATCTGCAACACGAACATGTTGGTGCCTGGACCTGCAGGTATTCCGACAGGTACCAGTGCCACGTTGTTCGGGGTGGCATCGATAGGCAGATTCACCACATTGCTCAGTTGTAATTCTGTGACACCGGTCACAAAATCAACCCTTGCCCAGCCTCCCTTAAGGGTGATGTGCGTGGCTCCCTGTGGACTCACGATATCATTCACCGGAACAAGACCTGGGATAGTGATTGCTCCCGTACCGATATTGACGGTATAAGGTTTGAACAGGATCGCACCCAGGCTTGAACGGTTATTGAAATCGAAACCCTTTATCAGGGCTAATGCACCCGGCGCAGCAATCCCTACTCCAACATTTCTGTCTCCTCGGGCCGATACGGTGTCCAGTTCTTTGATGAACATCATCAATCTGAGCAGTCTCGAATATACCCTTGAGTCAGATGCGCTCATAAGTAAGGGTCTTAACGCGGTTAGCACTAATTTACCGGCGCTTCCAGAGGCGCCGAACTCCTTCCCGTTTTCACGGGTTCTAACGAACGCAGGATCGTTTGCGATACGGTCTTTCTCAATGCCGCCCTTTTGGCGGACCATATCCCCGTCCTGCGATTTATAAAAGGTCAGGTCTCCTACCGTGCCTTTTATTTTTATTATGCCTGTTTGTCTGGCCATGATTTCTATTTTTTTAACCCCGTAGCGAAAGCACCTTTTGTTTTTTTTTAGTGCTTTCTGCTTTGGGGTTGGTTTGTAACTCACCTGGTCTTAGCGCTGCAGTCCACTTTTCCAGGCGGCCACCATCATTCTTATCGCGAATAGAACTCGGTTGACACAACAAAATTATTTCAACAAAATTCCCTTCCGACAAAACGCGTTTCCTTTGCACCGTTCTGTATCATTTTTCTTCACTTTGTACAAAATAGAACAACACTGCCCCCTTTTGCACTGTTTTGCTTCACTTGCATTAGTTTGCTTTGAAAGGCCCAGGCATGAAGTGAAGCCCTTCAGCTTCTACTTCATGCCCACTTACTAAACATTTTTATTAAAACACCTTCAAAATCCAACCACTTAAAAAATTGCCTTTTACTTTTTCCTTCCTATTGATTATTACACCAGAAAATGTTCTAACTTTATTTAAGAATTAATTTATCCAGCTGGCGCAAACATAGTCCCATCAAGCCTTGATAGGGCTTCGCCTATTGGCTCTGAATAATTCTTAGCACAATAATTGGTTTAACTAACTGTTTCTAACAATAAAGAATTTGCTCCAGCTGTACTCTAAATTTCTGTCCCATGTTCCAGCAATCCGTCCTTGCTACGGAATTCTCAGAGCATCCCGTAGCTAATCCCGCCAACAGTCGCGCACATCCCTTCGACGTTCCAATTTTTGATTCAGAAACAATACAGGCCGGTGATTATGGCGTAAAAGAGTATTGTACGGCTTTAATGAATAAACTGTTCTCCCTCGAACACTTTCAGGTCATGCCCTTCCTCAACTACCAGTGTTCGCTTGTAGAAGACCAAAAAACCTGGTTACTGGCTCTCGAAAGATTGCTTGCAAACAATCACCACCTCTTCACAACCTGGCCAATGCGCATGAAAATGGAATTAATCCTCATCCATACCGCTATCTTGTTTCGTGAAGTTGAAACAGGCAAATTTCGTAAGCACAAAAAGTATGACATCTCTGAAGTGAAACAAAAACTAAGGACATTCAAATCCTTTATCGAGCAGCTCGACTTCCTCTACGAACTCAAAACCGAATTCCTTCAGGACAAATTCAAAGTCATTGATTATTCTGAAATACCTTTCGACCAGCTCATTTTAATTGAAATTGAAAAGATAGAACAACTGCGAGTATCCATTGAAAAGATAAAAGGCAAAAAATCCCTTTCAAAAAACAATCTTTCAGACCAGTATATCGATAATCAGGAGTTTATCCTCAAGATGAACATCTCCAAACGCACCGCTCAATTTTGGCGTGATAAACAGCTTATCAGTTTTATTCAAATCGGCTCCAAAATTTATTACAAGCTATCAGATGTAGAAACAATGTTGCAGCAGAATTATATAAAACCTTTCAAAAAACAATAATCTGCCCCTGTCCCCCCTCGTCCACCGTAGCTTTAGCGTAGGTGGAACAACAGTATAAGAAATTAGCAATCAGTAATCAGAAACCCTTTAACACCATGAAAGTCCCAGCCCCCAA
>JALOMJ010000087.1 GCA_025455485.1 Bacteroidia bacterium
CAGGTGAGAACGACTGGCTACCAGAGTATAGGTTGAGGGAAGTCGTTGCAGCGGAAGTTTTTTTGAAAGGCTAATCAGCTCGGTAAGTGTCAACTCAGAGAGGGCATCAGGACTGCCGGTTGCCAGGTAGCTTCCTGTTTCAGCCGAGGCGAAGTAGAGTTGATTGAACACCGGCACATAAATTACCCCAATAACAGGATGTTGATTTTGAACCAGCGCAATGTTAACCGTAAACTCCCCGTTTTTTTTAATGAATTCTTTAGTCCCGTCCAGAGGGTCAATAATCCAAACGCGCTCCCAGGTTTTTCTGAGTTCAAACTCAGGCAATGGCTCTTCTTCGCTTATGCTCGGAATGCTACTCACCGAAAGTATTTCAACGATGCGTTTGCTTGCCAGCATATCAGCAAGGGTTACAGGTGTATTATCCGCCTTACGCTCGAAAGAAAAATCGGTTTTGTAAACCCGCATTATATCTTCTCCCGCAAAAAGAGCGGCTTTTATTGCAAGATGTAAAAGGGTGTTGGCGTCCATTAATTTTTTACGGTTTCAAGTCCCCTTTTTTTCCAATCATCGAATCCTTTTTCAAGATTAACTACTTCGGTAAAACCTAATTTTTGCATAAGTTCTGCACAATCTGAGCTCCTGCCCCCTCCTGCACAATAGATGAGATAAGGTGTATTACGATCAAGCTCAGAAATGCGTTTTTCAGAGTCTTTATCCAGATAGTTTAATTGCTGTGAACCCTTGATCATGCCTTTGCTTTTTATTTCATCGGTGGTTCTTAGGTCAAGCAGTAGGTAATTTTTGCTGTCAATTAGTTTCTGGAAGGTGGCCGCATCAACATGCATTACCTTGGTTTGTGCTTTCATGAGGCCAAATACCAAAAAGCAAAGCGAAAAGAACAAGACTTTTTTCATAATAGGAGCGTTTGGGCGAAGTTACGGCTTTTAATTGTAATGAAGTGGGCTTGAGCACTTTATTGTTGCTTTTCGCAATAAAGTTAACAGGAATGTGGTCAAAACTTAAAACACTGAAAACATGTGGGTTTAAACAAAAGCAGTATTTTGTAACAAAAAACATGAGGTATAATTTTATTGTATTGTTTATGATGCTCTTCGCAAACCTTTCATGCGCGTTTATTATTACGAAAACTTTCCGTATGCGTATACGGAGAGAACGGCCACTATGCCGGATAAGGGCCAGCCAAAGGGAATAGAAATAGAAATCATTCAGGAGTATGTGCAATGGCTGAAACAGAAAAAGGGCATACAAATGAAGGTTTCTTATACTCTTTTTACAGACTTTAGCGCGTTTTACAATTCTGTAAAAGAAGCTAAGTCGGCCGTGATAGGTTTGGGTTCGGTTACCAGAAACACAGAGCGAGAAAAAGAAGTAAGTTTTTCTTCTGCTTACATGAATAATCAAGCCGTGCTGATTACACATGGCAGCATTTTGGGTATCAAGGAAAAAAATTCAGAATGGATTAACAAAACCCTGGGCGGCATGAATGCCATTACAGTATCAAAATCAAGTCTTGAAATGTATTTGAATGAGCTTAAAAGCAATTATTTGAAGGATATAAAAATTGGTTACGCCTCAAAGCCAAGCGCAGTGCTTGATAGCATTAGTGCCAACAGAAAATTATTCGGGTATTCTGACCTCGTTACTTATTGGACTTACTTGAAGTCCAATCCCAGCAAATCGCTTAAAATGCAAAAAGTCCTTAGCGGACAAAGCGAAGAACTAGGCTTTATTTTTCCAAAAAACAACATACACGAGGGGTACATGAATGAGTTTTTTGAAAGCGGTTTTGGGTTTACATCTACAAAAATCTATCGTCAGATACTGGAGGCTCATTTGGGTTACGAAATCATAGATTACGTTGAGGTGAAGTGAATCAGCACTTTTTTAGTAAACGCGCCATATAAAAACCATCAAACCCTTCAGAGGGAAGCAGGGTTTTCTCCTCTTTATATTCAAATTCTGGATGGTGATTCAGAAAGAAATCAACCTGTTCGCGGTTTTCAGACGGGAAGATGCTGCAGGTGCTGTAAACCAGTTCGCCCCCCGGTTTCAGCATAGCGGAATAATCATTCAAAATTTTTTGTTGCAGCGCTTTGGTTCTCGCTATACTTTCTTCACTGAGTTTCCATTTCGCGTCAGGATTGCGCTTTAACACACCGGAACCGCTGCAGGGCACATCGAGTAAAAGTTTATCAGCTTTGGCAAGAAATGGGCTGAGACTTTTTTCATTTTCAATTAAACGGGTTTCTATATTGAAAGCTCCGGCACGTTTGGCTCGTTTTTTAAGCTCCTCGAGTTTCCAGGCTTCCACATCCAAGCTTACCACCCTGCCTTTGTTTTTCATCAGGGCAGCCAGATGCAAACTTTTTCCACCGGCTCCTGCACATGCGTCAATCACTAAATCGTTAGTGCCTGGATTTAAAAAGGAGGCAATTTGCTGAGAGCCCGCATCCTGAATTTCAAAATACCCTTCTTTAAATAACGGGTTTTTAAATACATTTTCCTTTTTTGGAAACACGTAGGCTTCTTTTGATTGGGGCAGTTTTTCAAACGGAACGGAAAGGGCCTGGAGTTTTTTTTCCAATTCGGATGTTGGGGCCTTTAAGGTATTTGCTCTAAATACCAGTTTGGCCGGTTCATTCAGGGCTTTAGCTTCTTTTTCCCAGACCATTTCTCCTAATTCTTTATATCCGAATTCCCACAACCAATCCGGGTAGGATTCAGCCACTACAGGTTCTGATTTTAAGGCCTTAAAGTCTGCTTTGATGTTTTCTCGCTTGAGGTTATAAAACTCAGGCCAGTCAGGCAGATCATACTCCTTTAAAATAACCCAGGCTGCTACCATGAACCAATAATTTTTTTCTGAACGAACCAAAGCAGAGTACAAGCGTTTGTACCGTACAATATCATACACCGCTTCTGCAACGAACCTTCTGTCGCGGCTGCCCCATTGCGGATGGGATTTAAATTTTTTTTCTATGGCTTTATCCGCGTAGCGGTTTTGTTCAAAAATTTCCTGCAAAGTCTCAGCCGCAGCATTTACCAGGTTTTTATAGATTTTCATATGGTTTACCTGATCACCTGCATGTATCCTTTAATGTTTCGTTTCACAATTCCCTTTAATCGGGGTTCAAAAACATCGCAGATATAAAAGAATGTTCCCTCGCTAACCGGCGCCCCATTATAAAGGTTCACCGTATTCCACTTAAAATAGGGGTCCTTCGTTTCATACACCAAATTGCCCCAGCGGTCGTAAATCTTGAGATCAATTTCTTTGATTTGACGCACTATAATGGCCATAAAAAAATCATTCACGTCATCATTGTTGTCTGTCACCACATTTGGTAATTCAAATTCGGGGCAGTTATCGATACAAAAATCCGAACTCAAGGGGCTTTCGTTGTAATTTGAATCTACTGATTTTACAGCGTAACAACCCGAAACCAATTCAAGGCCATCAAGTGTAAAACTTTGGTTAGTTATCGAAGAATCAATAACCTGGTAATTTGATTCAGCTGTTTGCTTATAATACAATCTGTATTTTATCACATCGTCACCACACGTCAGGTTGGTCACATCATTCCAGGAGAGGCTCACGATACCTTCGGGGCAATCAGCACTTAGCGAGAGTGTGGGAGAACAAGGCGCCACATTGTCGACGGCTTTTGCGCAGGATTCTTGAGAGTTGTTTATCAGAGGTTTTAATATGCCGGGGTCGCTGTATTCACCGTAGCTGGTTACCTTATAGCAATACGTATAGCCATTTACCACGGAATCTTTATCTAAATAGTTTGTAGTAACGGTGTTTGCAATTTTTTCGAATACTGTTGAGCCCGGCACTTTCCTCCAAATTTCATAATTGTAATTGTTCCATGGGGTTTCGAATTCCCAGCTGAGCGCAACCTGACGGTCGGAGGGACTTGTTTTTAAGTACACGGAGGAAGCAAGCGGGGAGTTACCAACCGTAACTGTGCCCGAAATAAATTCAACCTGGTAATCCGCCCTGGTGTCTGTGGTGTTAAGTCCATTGTGAGTAAAATTGGTTGCTAAGCCTAGAAAATAAGGACTTGAGCTGGTAAATACTGTTGAACTTGGCGCTGAAGGTCCGGCCCGGTAGCGGAGATTAAATTGGTAAGGCCCTTTAAAAACAAGGGTATCAAGATTATTTGCGTCGGTTACCGGTCTTTCCCAGGCAACAGCCACAGAACCGTTAGTTGGGTCAGTCGCAAGCACATCCACTTTTGTAATGATTGGAATGTTTCTGGTTAATTTGGCACACACCTGAGCGCTGGCTAACGTCTTCGTGCCGTCTTTATAATCGGCAATAACAAGGTAGCTGTAGCTTTTTCCTACCACCAGTCCGTTTCCGGCATTGTCATCTATGAATTCTGTAATGGAGGGTGCGGTGCTGCCAATGAGGTTAAAGCCGGAGTTAGCAGGAATGCCGGATTCGCAAGGGTCGAAATTGACGGTAACGCAGGAGTCCATTCTGTAAATTTGATAGGATACCAGGGGATTAGCTGCCGGTGAGCAGTTGGATCCCGTCCAGGTTATTTTCATGGATGAGCCTTGCGGTGTGGCGGAAACGTTTTTAATGGTGGGCGGCACCACGCGGATGTTGTATTGTGCATAGTAAGACAAATTCACAAAGGGCGGATTTGTTGGGGCATTAGAATAGTCTACTACCAGCAAGAAATTTTGGTAAGGTTGTTGGCGCAATTGATCGCAGCTGGTTTGCCAGGTGAACACGGAAGTATATCCGGAAGAGGCGCCAAATGTAGGAGAAAGAAATGCTTTGTTAGGTGAGGCAAGAGAAAAAGCACCGCCATTGCCTGAAATGGAAACGCTTTGCGCTGCGTTTGGATCGGATACCCTAAAGTTTTTTATTACGGTGGCCCCGGCTTCAACACAGGTGTCGGGGGGTAGCAAAACCGTGGGCGGGTCGTTATTTGGGCAGGCTTCAACCACCACCTGCATGTCTCTTAGCACGGTGCCAATGCGAATGTACTTACCGCTGGAATTTTTTCTCCATTCTTCTACAATAAAGGCAATGTTGTATTCGGCTACCACTTGCGGGGTGCACCAAATGACGGTGCCTGTAATTTCATCTATGCCAAAGGAACCTCCACCTGTTTCAGGAAAAAAATAGCCCGGTACAGTGGCCCCCCCATAGCCTCTGGAGGTGGTAATTTTGTAGCTTAAACTATCTCCATCGGGGTCAAAAGCGCAGGGGTTGTGGTAAAAGCATTTACCCAGACAAGCCTTGTAAATGGGGTCGCAATTGAATACAGGAGAGGAGTTGGCGCCACTGACATTGGAAATAATTAGTCTTGATTCGAGGTAAAATGGATGCTGATCGGAATTCGGGATGTTGTGAACGCCCCCATTCCTGTTAGGATCGGCCATGGAAATAAGGTATTCTCCTGCACCGGGGTATTCGTGAACAATGGTGTAAATGTTTTTTTTCACAACGTAATTCCCCTGATTGATGATGAGTTCGCCACAAGGCACATTGCCCTGACAACCGCAACCCAAAGAGGTGCCTCCGTTTATACGGTAAGCAATACCGCGCTGTCCGTCACCAAAATACACCGTGTCGGCACAGCGGTCGGCCACAGAAGGCCCGTGATCGGTATATACAATAACCGTAATGGAATAGATGTAAACCGGCACTTGAAGTCCGTCCACAACAGTAACGGTTGGAGATATGCGCGTGTAAACAATTTCACCTGCCCTATTGTGAGTGGCATGCATGGAACCTAACAGAAACAGGAACAAAAAAAGTATTAAGCACTTGAGTTTCATTTTTGAATAACAATCTTTTTACTGATTTGTGTTGTTGAACCGGAAATTTTTATGAAATAAATGCCTTCTTGTAAATTTTGTGGATTAAAACTAAAGGAGTTTTGTTGCACTTTTACCCAATCTCTTAATAAAATGGTCACCAGCTTTCCTGAAGCATCATACAACTCAAAACTCAGGTACTCGGGGGCTGAAAGACTAAAATCAACCACAAAAAATTCGTTTGTTGGGTTGGGATAAACTCTGGTTTCCAGCTTTTGTTCAGGCAGGGTATTGGTTATGCCGGTGAACATATCTTCGTCTCTGAAAATTTGCGCCACCCAGGCGCCGTGAGCATAAGGATAATTTCCGCTGTATCGGTAGCCGTAATACCCACTAATCCAAACTTCTCCAGGATTGTTGTAACGTCTTTGAGAGCCCATGTAATCTCCCCAGCGCTCTAAATTGCTGGTTAATAAATTCACATACGTTGTTCCTGTTATAATACTTTTAATATGAGAAAAATTACCGAGCCCATCCGTTTTAACTGCCGAGCAGCCCGGAAATTTTGAAGGCGAACTGTGATCAAAACAAATAATGGCTCTGTGGTCGTTTGATGACGAACCGGCATAGGAAATGTTGGGGTAGGCATAATCTGCAGTATCGTTAGGGATGTAATACGCCTTTACGCTCGTATTTGCTGTGCCTGGCTGATCCATCACACCATAATACACCGTCACTAAACTATTTTGCGGATGTGCGCTATTACACACAAAATGTATTTTATCGTTTTCATAAAAGGCCCCAAGATTTCTTGCATCATTGGTTGCTAAAGTTTGTGTAACAGCTGTTTTTTGGCGCCCTCCCGGAGGAAAATAATAAGGCTGGTCGGCAATAAACACAGTGGTGGTTACTGTTGCGCCAGGCGCACCAATGGTATCGGTAATGTTCACCAGAAAGATGCTATCGTTTTGTGAGGCAAAGTTTCTGTTGGATACAAAAAACATGTTGGGCCCGTACAATTTGCTGCCGCCTTTTGCCGGACAAAGGTTGCGAATGGGTTTTCCGTTAAACTGAATGCTTGAGTGCAACACCGCAGGAAGGGAGATGCCTGCGTAAGCACTGTCTTTATTGAATTGCCAAACAATGGTTTCTACAAAGCCGGTTTGCCAGCTGCTGTTGTTGGTGAGCAAATTAACCGAAAGAAACAATTCTTTTTCTGTTAACGCTATCATGGGATAATCCGACCAAAGGGTGTTGTTCAGAGGATTGCCCGGCACCACATACAAATTCCAAAGTCCGGTTGGGTCGTTTGTTTTAGAGAATCCCAATACCATTTTACTGGTGCTGTCAACAAATCCCACCATACACATCAGCACAAATCGGTCTTTATCCGGATCGTAAAGCACCTTTGGATCAAATTCCTGATGTAATAAATTAACCGGAGAGGTGAAGGCCGCGAGCGACTTTACCTGATAGGTGGTATTGGTAACGATGTTGCGAATGTGAATGTTGGTGTTGATGACCGACACCACAAAGCCTGAATCAGAGATAGCCACATCGTTATCGTTAGGTGTGCTGATGGCCCATGGATTGGCAAAATAACTGTGCCCTATGGCCATGTTGCTTAATGTTGAACTCTGAACAGATTGGCTTTTTTGTGTTGCCTGATTTCTTTCAGGGTAGACATAGTGTTCTACTTTATCCGCCCCGTGTTTGGGCATCTCGCGTATCAGCAAACCGGGCATAAAGTCGACGCTGATAGTATCAAAGCGAATGCTCGCACTTTTTTGAAAGCGAAAATGTTTTTGCGATTGGGCTAACACAATCAGCGTTGAAAAATTGAAAATTAAAATACCGATGAAACGGAATGAAAATGTGGCCATACTTGACAGTTAAGGTGGGGAATTAAAGTTACAAAATTTTAATCCAAAAACCGCAGGAATTTAAAATTCTGTAAACGGCAGGAATTCATGGAATATTGGCAAGGAAATTGCGAAAATATTGGCTTTCACACAGTGGTAATGTATTTTGTACTAATTTAGCGCACTGTAAGCTTCTTAGGTCATGACTCATCCGCACGGCGGCCAACTCAGTAAAATCACCTTATCCGGGTTAATCGTTACACTTGGAATTATTTATGGTGACATTGGCACCTCTCCTCTTTATGTAATGAAAGCAGTGGTGGGCGATCACCCCATCAATTCATTCATGGCCATTGGCGCCATGTCATTGGTGTTTTGGACACTCACACTTCAAACCACCGTTAAGTATGTGATTTTTACATTAAGAGCCGACAATAAAGGTGAAGGAGGAATTTTTTCATTGTACACTCTTATTAAAAAGGCAAAACGCAAATGGCTTATATTTCCGGCTATCATCGGCGGTTGCTGTATTCTTGGCGAAGGCATCATAACACCACCCATCTCTGTGGCCTCGGCCGTAGAAGGGTTAAAACTTATTCCTGAGTTTTCCAACATTCGAACTATACCCATTGTAATTGCTATTATCTCAGTGTTGTTTTTTATTCAAAAATTTGGAACAAAACTGGTGGGCCGCTTTTTTGGCCCGGTGATGTTGGTGTGGTTTTTAATGCTTGGCACTATGGGGCTACTTGGCTTGATGCATGATTTTACGGTGTTAAAGGCCTTAAACCCGTATTATGGTATTCGGCTTTTGATTGAGTACCCCGGAGGATTTTGGTTGTTGGGTGCGGTATTTTTATGCACTACCGGAGCCGAAGCTTTGTATTCCGATATGGGTCATTGCGGAAGAAAAAACATTCGGGTGTCGTGGATTTTTGTAAAATCGATGTTGGTGTTAAATTACATGGGACAAACCGCCTGGCTCACATCCATGGAAGGTAAAACTTTGGACGGCGTAAATCCATTTTACGCCATCATGCCAAGTTGGTTTTTACCTATAGGCATTGGCATCGCAACCTTTGCTACCGTAGTAGCTTCCCAGGCACTCATCAGCGGCTCGTTTACTTTAATCAACGAGGCCATGCGTTTGAACTTCTGGCCCAAAGCTAAAATTAAATACCCCACCGAACTTAAAGGGCAATTGTACATCCCGTCCATTAACACCTTGCTTTATGTTGGTTGTATTTTTATTGTTTTGTTTTTTAAAGAATCCAAAAACATGGAGGCCGCTTACGGACTTACCATTATTTTGGGCATGATCATGTCTTCGCGTTTGCTGGCCTTTTACATGCGATTAAAAAAGTATTCGTTAGTATTTCAGAATATTTTTGTGGTGGTTTTTATTGTTGTAGAAGGCGCCTTTCTTATTGCCAATCTTGATAAATTTACCAAAGGCGGCTATGTTACACTGATTATTGCGTTTTTGTTATCCCTCATTATGGGCTGCTGGTACATGGCCAAGCTCATCCGTCAGCGTTACGTGGATTTGGTGCCGCTTCAAAACTTTAAACAAACCCTGGTGGATTTGAGCTCAGACCCCAGCATTCAAAAATACGCCACACATTTGGTGTACATGACCAGCGCCAACAATCCTGCAGAAATAGAATCTAAAGTGATTTATTCCATCTTACAAAAGCGGCCTAAAAAAGCCGATATCTATTGGTTTTTACATGTGGACGTGGTAGATGAGCCTTACCGAATGGAATACAAGGTCACGCAAATTGCAAACGAAGATATTATTCGCGTGGATTTCAGACTGGGCTTTCGTGTGGCGCCCCGAGTTAATTTAATGTTCCGCAAGGTGGTTACTGATATGGTGAAAAACAAAGAAGTGGACATTACGAGTCGCTATGAGTCTTTGAACAAAAATAATGTGATTGGCGACTTTAAATTTGTGGTGCTCGAGAAATTCCTTTCTTATGAAAACGACCTTCCGCTTTTCGAAAAAATAATTCTAAACGCTTATTTTTTGCTCAAACGCGTTTCTTTGAGCGAAGCCAGGGCCTTTGGCCTGGACAGCTCATCGGTAAAAATCGAAAAATTCCCACTCATAATCAATCCTCCAAAAGAGTTAAATCTTGTTCGGGTAGAGTAACTTTTCTCTTAATGTTTAAAATGCCGTGTACCGGTCATCACCATGCTCATGCCGTGGGCATTGCAATAGTCAACACTTTCCTTATCCTTAATTGAACCTCCGGGTTGTATCACCGCTTTGATGCCGGCTTTGTCGGCAATTTCCACGCAATCGGGAAACGGGAAAAACGCATCACTGGCCATTACCGCACCGCTAAGATCAAAACCAAAGGACTGGGCTTTAGCAATGGCCTGGCG
>JALOMJ010000214.1 GCA_025455485.1 Bacteroidia bacterium
GCGAAGGAGCTCCCTAAGTTTGTTTGAAGCGAGTTCTGCTTCAGGGCGAGCTAATCCATTTTCTTTCAGCGACCGATTTTTAGATAAAATACCACTCGCTTAGCGAGGCTGGTTTTGTTGGTAAAGCCCTCCCCAGGATCAGCGAGCTCTGAAGCGAAGGAGCTCCCTAAGTTTGTTTGAAGCGAGTTCTGCTTCAGGGCGAGCTAATCCATTTCCTGTTGAACCTGAATTCAAGAGACAATTCTTTGAAAAGCCGTAATTTCGCTGAATGAACACATCCCACAAAGCCGGCTTTGTTACCATTATTGGTTGCCCCAACGTTGGAAAATCTACCCTCATGAACGCCCTTGTGGGTGAGCGCCTGAGCATTATCACTTCCAAGGCCCAAACCACACGCCATCGCATCATGGGCATAGTAAGTGGCGATAACCACCAAATTGTGTTTAGCGATACGCCCGGTATCATCAAACCCCTGTACAAACTTCAGGAAAAAATGATGCAGTTTGTGATCAGCGCTTTTACGGATGCCGATGTTTTTCTTTTGATTACCGATGTGTTTGAGGACATGCAACTTGACGAGGCTTATATCGATAAATTAAAACACAGTGGGCGTCCGCTGCTTTTGCTCATCAATAAAATCGACGTGGCCAAACAAGAAGTGTTGGAGCAAAAAGTGCTGGGGTGGAAAGACAAATTGCCACAGGCCGAAATTTTTGCCGTATCCGCATTGAAAAAGTTCAACATCGATAAAATCATGGATCGTATCATTGAACTCCTCCCTGCCTCTGAAGCTTATTACGATAAGGCCGAGTTCACCGATAAATCGGAACGTTTTTTTGTGAGTGAAATCATCCGTGAAAAAATTCTACTCAACTATAAAAAAGAAATTCCCTACAGTGTTGAGGTCATCATCAATTCTTTTAAGGAAGAAGAAAAAATCATCAAAATTCAAGCGGATATACTGGTTGAACGCGACAGCCAAAAGGGCATCATTATTGGGGCTAAAGGCGCTTTGCTAAAAAAAACAGGCACCATGGCCCGCAAAGAAATGGAACAATTTTTCAATAAACAGGTATTTTTAGAATTGTTTGTGAAAGTGGATAAGGATTGGAGAAGCAATGAAAACCGCCTCAAAAACTTTGGTTATTAATCCAATCTTAAGGTTTTCACAGGGGTAAGGCGACTCAGCACCAGTGTGGGCAATAACAACACCAACAAACACACCGCCAGCGTGCCCAGGTTTAAATACAAAAAATACATCCAGTTCAATTCAATGGCCACATGCTCCACATAGTAGGTCTCGGGATTGAGTTTAACCCATTTAAAATAATACTGAATCAAACACAAACCAATGCCCGCCAGATTGCCATAAAACAGACCTTTACCGGTTAAGCGTAAACTGATCCACAAAAACAAATTTCTTACCCTAAGGTTAGGCATACCCAATGTTTTCAAAAGCCCCACCATGTTACTGCGTTCAAGAATCAAAATTAAAAGTGCGGTTACCATGTTTACGGTTGCCACAAGTATCATCAAAATAACGATGATAACTCCATTGATGTCCAGCTTATCGAGCCAGATAAATATGGTGTAATATATGTCTCTGATGCCTTCTACAGAGCAGGAATAGCCGCAAATTTCCTGAATGGTTTCCACTTGTTGCTCTGCGTTTTCCAGTCCCGTAGTTCTTATTTCGTAAGCGCTGGCCTCTCCCCTGCTCCAATAATTGAGTTTTTGAATCTGTCTCAGGTCGATAAGAGCAAGCGATTCATCAAAATCGGAAAAATCGGTTTTAAAAATGCCGCAAATTTTGAAGGTTCTGGCCCTTTTTTCAAAAGCCGTGAATTCCTGGTCCAACAAAGAGTCGTAAGTTGTTTTTTGTGCTATAAAATACACCAGCAACTTAGCACCGGTATCCAGGGCGAGTTTATCGGCCAGAGACCGGCTGATGAACACCGCGTTACTTACCTCTTGTCCGCCGTAATCCGGTAAAACGCCAGTCTGCAGATTTTTTTCGAGAAATGAAAAATCAAAATCACCATCTACCCCTTTTAAAACAATGCCTTCGTTTTCGGTTTTGGTTTTAATTATGCCATTTTTAAATCCCACCTTTTGAACCCGCTTCACAAAAGGCAGGTTTTTAATGGCCTTTAATGTCGTATCTTCAAGTAACAGAGGATTGGGTTCATTCCCCGAACTCGTGCCGGCACTTTTAATCACAACTTCGGCACTCAAGCCGGTGATTTTGGATGAAATTTCTTTCTTAAACCCTAATACTATACTCACGGTAAGTAACATCACCGCAATGCCGGTTGCAATGCCAATTATGCCTATTTTTACGATGGGTTTAGAGATGTTGCTCTTGTGTAATCCTTCTCCCGAAATACGGTCAGCTATAAATTTTTCTATGTTCACTACAAAAGCGCTTTGGCACAAAAATAAGAATTTGTTACTCCCCAGCCTGTGTTTGTTTTTAGCCCTTCAGGCAAGGGCTCAGCAAACTCCGGCCATTAAAGACTACAGCACCGTAGCTACGGGAGCCGCACAGTTCGATGCTTACCTCCCTTTGCTAAAAAACAAAAGAGTAGCAGTATTAACCAACATTACCGGAAAAGTAGGAAACACGAGCATTGTAGACACTTTGCTAAAATTAAAAGTGAAACTCGTGAAAATTTTTGGTCCTGAACACGGGTTCAGAAGCAATGTGGAAGCGGGTGAAAAGGTACAAAGCAGCTACGATAAAAAAACAGGCCTCGCGGTGATTTCCCTCTACGGCAAAAACAAAAAACCAAGCAAGGAACAACTCAAAAATGTAGATATTTTGATTTACGACATACAGGACGTTGGCGTGAGGTTCTACACCTACATTTCAACGCTGACCTATGCCATGGAGGCTTGCGCTGAAAACAACAAAGAATTTATTGTGCTCGATAGGCCCAACCCTAATGGG
>JALOMJ010000088.1 GCA_025455485.1 Bacteroidia bacterium
CCACATTTCATTGCAAATCAAATAAGGCACTTCGCTGTTGCTCGACGGTGGATTACCCATACGCAAAAGCACTATGCCTTTACTTTTGGCGATGCTCATGATTTGTCCGTTTTTTCCAATTCCCGCCACCATGTCTGCAGGAGCGTCGGGAGCATATGAGCCGGGAACCTGTATCTGAAGACCAGGAACCATATAGGAAGCCTTTCCATTCAGCCACCAAAGGTAGCCGTACGACAGATTCATGTTTTGTGAGGTGTTTAGCATTTGATTGAGATACACCGTATCTTTTAATAAGGTATCGTTATTCCAAATGCCATTATTTTGTGCAAGCAGGGCAAAACGTGCCATGCTTCTCAATCTGCTGTAATAAATATTATTGTAACCTATTGTTAACCAGGTCCCGCTCATGCCCGTTTTGTTTTTCAAGCGGGTTTGTGTAAACGTATTGATGGGCATAGAGGTGGCATTTACAATGACCTTTTCCAGCAAGGTGTATGGCGCGTTGTGGTAAGCCCAGCGTGTGCCTGCATCCGCTTTGTAATCCAAACACGTATCTAGAGTGCAATGGTTATCGGGAACCGCGTCATCCAAGCCTGAGCTCATGGTAAGTTGATGCCATATGGTAATTTTGTCTTCTTTTGCGGGAGGGCAATTGGTCCAACCCGGGAGTAAATAGTCTGAGGTGGTATCGGTAATTTTTAAAAACCCTTCTTCCTGGGCCTGCCCTATTAAAAACGAAGTGAGTGTTTTTCCGGCTGAAGCCCAGTACCAGGCACTGTCTTTGGTGAAGGTGCCAAAGTATTTTTCCAATACAATTTTACCGTCCTTCAACACCATACTTCAACACCATAAATCCCTTGGTGTTTTCCTGTTGCAGGTAGTTGTACAAACTATCGATTTTGTTGGTACACCAACCCAAAGCAGTTGGAGACAGGGTGTCCCATACTTCAGAACCGTTTATCGGCGGAAAGTAAAGCGTTTGGCCGGCATGAGGCCGGAACAACACCATAAAAAAAATCAAAACCCTAAATCTCATTAAACAAAGAATATCATAAAATTAAGCAGGAAAGTTTTTTCTAAGGCACCATGCCGATACATTACTCGATTTTAAATAAGGTCGATGTTTCAATGGTACTGTCATTGATGGTAGTAGCCTCACATTTTGCTAATAAGGTAAAAGGCACATATGCTATAAATTCATTTAAGTTGGTAAAGTACTCCGTTCCGTACTTTTGCGTTCCTTTATAAAACACCTGATTTACCAAAAAGTACTTCCCTGAAAAATCACGTTTCAATGCATCAAAAACAGCTTTTAGATCTGGAAGCACATACCAGATTAATTCAGCAAATAAAACACAACTGTGTCCCTTATACTTTGAAAGTTCTTTTGTTACATCGGCTACCTCAAACCTTAGGTGTGGAAATAAAACACGAGCTTTATGAACCGCTTGTGGCGACAAATCAACAGCGGTTGGTATAATTCCGGTATCTTTATGTATCCAATTCGAATAATACCCTAAGCCGCAGCCGCACTCCAGAACGGAATCGATGCCAAAATTTTTAAGATGCCAAATTCCCGCACTTCTGGAATAAGGGTTAGGTTGTTTTGATTGCATCCAGGGATCGTCAAATTCTGAATACATTTCATTGAAATTGCCTATAAATTTTCCATCTTTAATTACATAATCGTGGTAAGATTCTTTTTTTTCGCTCATGGCTTTTGATTTTCGTTTTGGTAATACCTTTGTGAATTCGCTTGACGTGTTTCAGTAGGTTAAATGTATTAAAACAAGTTTATAAACACCCCACTATCCTTTTAGTTTTTAGTGTTCTTTGATTTGTGCTCTCCTGCAAGAATTTGAATACGTTTTTCATTACCCACTATCCAAATCAAATCATTTAGCTCAAATACCAGATCTGATTCCGGGTTTAATATTTTTCGTCCCTTTCTTTCAATACCAACCACCATGCCTTTTGACAATTCACGTATGTTGGAGTTCTTAATTGATTTTCCGATTAATTGGGAGCCCTCCATTAATGTAAAATGAAGTAGCTTTATTTCGTTTTTTGTCTTAACAATATCTGTTTTCACTTCGGATTCCGCCAAATACCCTTTAAAATGGTTTAATTGTTCATCGGTGCCGATCACAGAAATAACGTCGTGTGGATAAAGCCTTTCGTAACGGGATGGTACATTAATGGTAATGTCATCGCGCATGATGGCAGCAATGTTAACCCCAAACCGTTCACGAATTTTTGATTCAAGCAGTGTTTGTCCTATAAATGGTGAGTGCGCTGAAAGTACAAAGGTTGAGAGGTGTGAGTCCCATGGAGTAAGGTGTTTAAGTTTGTTTGTTTGTTCTATTTCTCTGGCATTTAAATTAGACAAAAAACGGGTCTCGATTTTACCATAAAATTTCTGGATCCGTTTTGCAAATAAAGTAAGCAACACTACTGTGCAGGATACTCCGAGAAAAGCAATACCAGGCGAAAATAAACGATCGAATAAAAAGCCTATATAAATCAAGGCGAGCACAATTCTGGATATTTGCAATATCACTAGAGGACTTCTATAAGCCTGGTTAGACCATATTTTAGCGTATATTTCCCTGTTGCCTCTTCGAAATGCCAGTGCCCATAAAAAAGGGGAGATGAGTAAAATAGTAATTCCTGCAACGATTACCCGACTCGAGGCGTGTTCCCAGAACATGGGTTGAATTACTTTCACATTCACCAGAATTACTGTTATGATTATGACAGAAAACAAAAGTGAGTTCACCAGAGTAGCCCTAACCAGTTTTCTCCATTCACTGATTTCGACTATTCTTTCCGTACTAACGCTATAGGCCTCAATGTTTTCAATCCACCGCCCCGGTAGTAAACGCATAGCAAATGCATAAAGTGGCTCAGATAATTTAATCATGTATGGTGTGGTAAATGTAGTTAACACAGAAACAGCAACAGCAATAGGATAAAGAAAATCACTAATAACGTTTAATGATAAACCAAGCGTGGCGATGATAAATGAGAACTCCCCAATTTGAGATAAACTTAAACCGCTTTGAATGGCCATTTTCAAAGGCTGTCCCGTAATCAAAGATCCCACGATGATAAACATTGGTTTACCAATTAACAGCAAGGATGTTGCTAAAAGAATAGGCAAAAAGTATTCCACAATCATCGAAGGATTTATAAGCATGCCTACAGAAACAAAAAAAATAGCGCCAAACAGATTTTTTAATGGTGAAATTAAATGCTCTATTCGTTCTGCTTTGGTAGTTTCAGCTAATATGGAGCCCATGATAAAAGCGCCAAAGGCAGGTGAAAACCCAATTTTTAAGGCCATTATCACCACAGTGAAACACAGCGCCAAGGCAAGCATTAACAATATTTCTTCGTTTAATGCTGATTTAAGAACACGGAGTAAGCCGGGAAGAAAAAATATTCCCACCACAAACCAGAGCACTAAAAATACTACCAGTTTAGTGACTGAAAGAATTAGCTGTAATCCCTCAAACTCTTGACTGATGGAAATGGAAGTAAGTATCACCATCAACACCACAGCAACAATGTCTTCAACAATCAAAACACTGGTTACCACATCCGTAAACTTTTGCGATTTAACGCCAAGTTCATCAAAAGCCCTAATAATAATTGTGGTTGAAGCAATACACAGTACACCTCCCAAAAACAAGCTGTTGGTGGTGTTCCAGCCTAACACCTGTCCTAGCAAAAACCCGCTCAACAAGGTAAACACTACTCCAAATAAGGCAATTACAATAATCCGCGGCCCCTCTTTAATAAGCTTTTTAAAACTAAACTCGAGTCCCAGATTAAACAATAAAATAATCACACCAATTTCCGCCCAGGTTTTTATACTTTCTGTTTCCATCACAGTAGGTAAAAACCTAAAGTAGGGTCCTACCAGCAAACCGGCGATGATGTAACCAAGCACAACGGGCTGTTTTAAATACCGGCAGGCAATTCCCGCAATAGCGGCAACAGCTAAAATTAGCGCAAGGTCAATTATTAACTGGGGGAGATGCATGCTGTCAAGAAATGAATAAAGTTTGAATTTAGTTCACTTTTTTGATGTTCCTTCATCTTTATTCAGCCTGTTTATACTTTTTTAAGAATCAATATCAAGTCAGTATTAACACTTCCGTCAGGCATTGGGAAGGGAATGCGCTGTTTATACAGAAGTTTAATTGATTGATTTGCCAGATAAGCCATGAGTTGCGATTGTTGATAATAATACATGTAAACCGAGCGACCTGTTGTGGCACCGGTTTGAATTCCTGAACGGGCATAATCTCCTTCAATGGTGCTTAAATACAATACACCCCCCCAATGCAACATATCAAAACAATCGTTTAACATGATGTTTGCATCCTCTTCATTCAAATAAGGCAAACAAAAGCCGGCCACAATGCCATGAAAAATTCTGTTAAGTGATTTAAGTTTCCTGAAATCCAACTCCTGAAATTCTGCTTCAGGATTGTTTTGTTTTGCCAGGGCTAGCATGTTTGGCGCCGCATCACTGGCTAATATTCTAAAATCAGGGCGTTTGTTAAACAAATAACGGGTGATGTTTCCCGGTCCGCAACCTAGCTCAAGTAGTGCTGCCCCATGTGTAGTAATACTTTCACAAAAACAGTCGTAACTGGTATTATATTGCTGTAAATTAAAGTACTTTTCAAAGTAGTGCTTTGCAAAATCATTAAAGGCGTTGATGTTAGTTTGATTAGGATCCATTACTTAGGGCTTATTCGAAGCTTGGTATTGATTGGCCCTGATGTTTTGTGCTGCCAACTGCACAATTTCTTTCAGACGCTTTTGTCGGGTTTCTGTTCGTTTGGCCGAATGCACCCATTCCAGTATGCCCCTCTTGGCCGAAGGAGAAAAGGCCTCAAAGTGTTTTAATGCTTTTTTGTTTTTCAACAACATGGTTTGCAGATCCTCAGGCACGATAAGATCCGACACCTGATCCAATGCCGTCCAGGTGCCGGTAGTTTTGGCCAAGTCTATCATCTTTTGACCGGCTTCTGTCATTTTTCCTTCCTTCAGCAAACGTTCCACTTTTAGTTTGTTCACCCGACTCCAATTGCTTTTGGGATTCCGTTTGGAAAACAGAACGTAATAACTTATCTCATCTCTTTTTTTGGGTACTGAATCTATCCAACCAAAACATAAGGCTTCGTCAACCGCATCGGAGTAATACACACTGGGCACATCACATTTTTTGCGATAAATAATCAGAAACACCGATTTCTCCTTGACATGGTTTTTCTCCAGCCACTTCCTCCAGGCCTTTGCTGTTTTGGCCGAGGTGGTTTTTATGCCTTCTTTGATTTCCATTTTTAAGGAAGGAAACCCTTTAAACAGTTCAGGGTTTGCTGCTAAAGTTTTTCACTTACAAGATAAACAATTTGCCTGAAAATCTTCCGGCATCAAATGAGGGCCTTATGCTCAGAAACTCAACTGATACCCCAAGTGCAAGGCCAGAACATAGGAACAGTTGCTCATTCCGTAATTCACACCATTTAAAGCGGTACTGCCGGAGGTTACCAGTTCCTTGCCAAAATTCAACCAGGGATTGATGTAAAAGCCCGAACTTTTGAAGGGTTTGTACATGTACCCAATTCTCAGGTTAGGGTAAATGCTTTTAAATGCTGTACGTTCAGCACTGTCGTCCATACCCACGCTTTTGGAATAAAAAAAGGTGGAGGCTCCAAAATGCCAACCCTGGCGGTCGGGACGAATAAAATAATCGGCAAACAGGGCATAACTGGTTTCGAGTTTCAAATCCCTGAAGCCCTTATCGTAATTTTCTTTGGACATCATTTTGTCAGGAAAATTTGAACTGTACGCCGATGCCATCAAGCTGCAGTAGTTCCACTTTTTAGGACTGAACTTTACACTGAAGGAATAGCCTCCAAGAATAAAAGGTGCCGGATCGAGTTCCAGGGAAATGTAATTTTTTACAGGATGGTTGTCCTGCGCCTTAAGGCCAATAACCATGGCCATAAACAGAAGTAAGCTTGTTTTTTTCATTCCGAATGGTTTTTAAATGTTTATGCAAAATTCTGCAGAACCAAACGGATTGGCATTAACAATTGATAAAATGTGGGTGTGTACCCATCACATTTTTATGTGTAGAAGCAATTATTAATTGAGCTTGATTCCGGTTTTCTTTAGTGCCCGGTATCAAGTCCTTTTGAAGGAGAGGGACGCTCAGCCCGGAGGCGTGACAAGGACACATTGGTAATGCCCAAATAAGAGGCGATCATGGGGTGAGGGATGAGATTTTCGAGAAGTGCGTATTCCTTTCTGAATTCTTCGAGACGTTCTTTTGCACTTAGTGTGGCTAGAGCAATTTCCTTCGTGGTTTTTTTCAGCAATTCGCTTTTCAACACCTCGTTTCCAAAATTTCTGATTTCAAGCTCTTCAATCATCAGGTTTAAAAAAGCGGCCGCGTCAAATTCTATCACTTGCAGTTCGGTTAAGGCCTGAAAATGGTACAAGGCTTTTTCCTTTCGGGTGCGAATCAAATGTGGAGGCAGCACCTCACCGGATTTGTAAAACGCAAAACTGATTTCATTTCCATCCTGATCCTGCAAATAACTCCGGCAAAATCCCTGAACGATAATGTATTCTTTTGAATTAGGTTGTCCTGCTTTAATAAAAACAGTATTCTTTGAAAGTTCCCTCAGCTGCATCAATGGTTGCAGGGCCTCAAGAGCACGATTTGAAAGGGTTTGGGTGCTGATGAAGAGTTCCTCGCAAATGGTATTCAGGGTTTGGCTCATGTTATCTGAAATACACAGCCACCATTTTGATCATAGGCGCCATCTTTGCTTTATTTAGGCACAGTGTATCCCCATTTATGGTGTAATTATCGGTGGTTTGAAGGGCAATAAAAAAATCCGATTCGTAGTTGACATCATTACAAAACATTTCAGTACTTGTTAATTCCAAAAACTTAATTCGGTTGCCTTTCAGTAACTCATAATTCCCACTGAAAGCGTTACAGCCACCATGCCCAATCACACGTTTATCGTTGGTTCTCAAAACAAAATGTGTTTCGCGCTTTTGAGTTTCAGCAAAAACAATTTTTCTACCATTTAACTCTATCAGTTTCCAATATTTCTCACGAATGTCCTTATCAAATTCGGCTTTTTGCAAAACGTATTTTGGAGCTAGGTCTCCTTTAATTGATTCTCCATTTTCATCCAATTTCACCAAGCGGCCTTCTTCCACTTTGTATTCTTCTTTAATTTCTTTTCCAACGTTTAACGCATCATTTCCCTCAGCGGATTTCTCATCTGATGCGCCTTCCTTTGCCCATGGCTTAAGTATGATGCCGTCTCCCTTTCCATTCCACTGAAAACTTCCGCTTTGTGTAAATCGTTCCAATGATTTTCCTTGGTATTGGGTTACTTTTGTATAGGTAAGGTCTTTATTAAGTTGAATCATGGTGGAAATTCCTTCGCAATCAGCGCAGGGTAGTATACCTTTGTATATTCCAACCCAATCAAGTGAAGATTGACTATTATGCATTGTCCCGGACAAAGGTGTGGTTTTTTGACCGGTACATGCCAATACCAGAATTGGAAGTAAAAAGTAAATAATTTTCATGCTATTCCTCTAAATCAAACTCGAATTTTTTTTTCCAACGTTGCTTAGCGTTTCGTTTTTCACTTAGTGCAAACGTAAACATCATCTTTTTGAACGACGCTGTTCCAGTAAGGTCAAGTGTAAAAACCATAATAATCATTTTGTTCTTGTCTTGTAAATCAATTTTATCCCTGATCATATCATAAACCTGAACATTTTGAATTATTATTCTGTCGTCATACAGACTTAAGGAAAAACTTTCTTGTGACATGGGGACTATCTGCGCCAAGCCGTTAACAATAATGCTGCACTTTGGCGGCAAATGAAATCTTGGAGGATAATTGGCTGTATCGGCAACTGAAATATGAAACACAAGCACCGCTTTTTTTGAGGGTGAACTCTGCGTGAGTTTTGCTTTTAAAAACCGAACCGTAAACGTGTTTTGATATTGACAGAACAGCTTTTCAGGCATAACACAGGCAAGGAGCAGCATCAAAAAAATCACTATAGCTCTTTTTAGCATACCTTTTTTATGTTTAATTTATGATTGTAAGGTTTAGAACTAAATTAATCATTCTAATTGAATCTCAAATAAACTAAGCTCTTCTTTATCATTTGGTAATCGGACGGATTTAATATACCTCATGCCCAGTTTTTCAAGAAGGTGAATGGATTTACCATTTTCTGTGGTGGTGATGGCTTGCAGCTTTGGTAAAGCAAGCTGTTCTTTTGCATACTTTATTACAGCCGTTGCGCTTTCAAAAGCATATCCTTTTCCCGAATGTTGTGGTAAAAACGCAAAACCAATATCATGCGCATCCAGTCCCTCTCTTTTAACCAATCCACATATACCCATTGCATTTCGTGTTGTTTTCCCTTCTACAAGCAACATCCCAAAACCATTGATGGCTCTACCATGCAGCACTTTTTCCTTAAGGTAATTTTTTGCAGCCTCTACCGATTTTACACCTCTATCGCCAATGTAGTTTAACCAACCCTCGGTGTTTAGCAATTCAAAAATAAACTTTGCATCCTTTATGGTTAAACGCTTCAAAACCAAACGTTCAGTTTCAATACGAAACGACTGGGGCTGTTTCTCAAGTTTAGACATTTTATTATGTAATCATTTGCTATCTAACGTCTGGCATTCTCCTAACTGAACGCTTTTTTATTCGAATAAATTAAGGGATATGCTCGGATATAGAACCGGAGCTGAAGTAATTTTCAGGAATGACATGGTGTGTATCAAATCACAATTTAAGTCAGAAAGATACATACATTTTGTTTTGACGATACATTGCATAGTCGCGCGTTTTAGTCTTTCTGTTGGCACAGCGTATATGATTGCCCTTTAAATAAATTACCTCGCCTTATCCAGTTGCTTCACCAGGAGATATCCCGAAAGCGTTTCCAAAGGATAAGGCGCTTTGTTTTCGAAACTGATTTCCTGCACTTGCAATTTTAATTCCCAATGCGCATTAGAGGCTAAGATTTGCATTTGCTCCGGAGGGATAGTGGTTGACTCTGTGTGCTCACTTCTAAGCCGGATCAACAAGACGTCGACCTCCAGGTATAGGGAATCGTACCCTTGAATAAATTTCAGGCTTGGTTTTGGCGAATACCATAGTTCACAAGACAAATCATTTACAGCAAAATCGGCAATACGCTCATTTTTGTGGTTGCGTGTATAACGGTCTAACTTTTGATACTGATCAAAACCACTTACGTTCACGCCATCGTGAGATCCTTCTGCATTAAAATGTAAAAACCGATTTTCCCCATCATCATGTCTTTTTTGATAGATTAAACCCATGGACCGCATGTACACATCGGCCTCTAGATTCGTGTAGCTTTGCTTATTATCTGCATCCCTGATTGTAATTACGGAATCAAGTGCTTGTTTGTACCAGCCCCTGATGGCAGAAAAACCATGGTAGTCATCCAGATAATTCAAAATAGAAAACACTTCGTTGTGCAATGAATCACTGAGAAGGCCCTTATTGGCATTTGTGTTTTTAATTTCCCAACTCCCGATACTATCCTGAAACCAAAGCCCCTCATTCTGTATGGTGTTATCCTTCAGAATGCCTCCTTGCTCCAAAATTGCTTTTAGGCGCTTCACTTGCGACGCTTCACTTACCGAAAACAAACCCCAGGGACCAAACATAATCGCCCAGTCGCATAAAAATGGCGGTAAACAAAAGAAAGAGGAGGGGAAACAATAAAAAATAATACCCTCTCCCTGCCTTTTTAATCCAGGCTGTTTCGTTTTGTTCCCCATAAGGGTGCAGAAGCAAAAAACTTAAGCTTCCCAAAACCGAAACACAAATGATGAGGTAAGACACGATGCCCTTTGGCCAATCTCCTGAAAGTAAAATGCGCATGCCATAAGCGTACAATATAATCAGGTACAAAACCAAAAGTGGAAGAAGAACGTACTGAGAAAACAATCGTAAGGCTTTTGGATAATCCGTTCGTGTTTCAAGAGCTTCAAAATCTTTGGGTACCCCGGCCACAAAAAACCAGGTATTGAACAAACAGGCCACCGT
>JALOMJ010000215.1 GCA_025455485.1 Bacteroidia bacterium
CTGTTCCAGCTCCCCCTTCCATTTAAAAAAAGTGGAAACAATACTTTTGGATTGCTCAGCAATAGGGTTTTGGCAGATGGTTTGAAGCAAATCGAACATGGGTTTGTATTTGAATTTTTTCCCTTTGGGCCCACCGAACTGATCAGCAAAACCATCGGTGAAAAGATAGAATACACTGCCCTCCGAATAGTTGATGCTGTGGGTGGTAAAGTTTTTGGTGTGGTCGGTTTTGCCAATGGCTTGTTTGTCGGCCTTCAACTCCTGCAACACCCCGGTTTCATCAAGGTACCATAAAGGGTTGTTGGCTCCGCTCCACAGCACTTTTTTGTTTGTTTTATCAATGGCAAGCAAAGAAATATCCATTCCATCTTTTACTTCAGAGTAACTTTTTTCCCCGGAAGAATCTGTTCGGACAAAGGTTTCAACAACAAGCTCACGGGTTTTATCCAGAATTTTTCCGGGATCGCTGAGTTTAAATTCCTTAACGGCCCGGTTTAGGGCATTGGAACACACCACGGATACCATGGCTCCTGGAACACCATGCCCTGTGCTATCGGCAGCTGCAATCAAAAACACATCGTTTATTTTTTCTGCCCAGTAAAAGTCGCCTGCTACCAAATCCTTGGGCATGTATAAAATAAAATTATCAGGAATTTCTTTACTAATCAATTCTTCAGGCGGCAATATGGCTTCCTGCAAACGTTTGGCATAAGATATACTCTCCAGTATTTCTTTTTGTTTTTCTTCAACCAATTGTTTTTGCTGAACCACTTCGCTGGTGCGTTCTTTTACTTTTTGTTCCAGTACCTCAAGGGCTTTTTCCTGAGCCAGTTCTTTTTCTTTTTGCAGCGTAATAATTTTATCACCGGTGGCCAAGGTGATGAGCCCGAAAAAAGTAATCAGGCCAATGTGCCGGGCTTTGAATTGACCGACCTCCAGCACTGAGTCCACAATTCCAAAGTAATTGAACAGGATGGAGAGTACGCAGATGATAAAAACAATATCGGCAATTACAAAAAAGCGCGCCGGCCGATATCCTTTGCTCCAGCTCACAATGCCAACAACGAAATAAAAAATCAGAGTAAGCGAAATGCTAAGAAAGATAAGGGCATTGACTTCAATTTTACTGAATCCGGAAAGGAGGGCAAAGAGGGTGAACAGCACAGCCAAAACATTCAGAAGTTTGTGCAACACCGGCAAAAGTTCCCTCAGGCGCAATAAGGATTGAAGGTAGAAGGTGAGACTTAATGCAGCCAGACTGATAAAAAAGTTAACGGGATTTATCAAACTGCTGCAATAACTCCAGCCGGTTAAATTGCTGAACATAAAGAGTCCAAATTCCTCGTTTCGGAACATTTCGTAATGCCAGGAAAAAAGCAGGATCAAAGCGCTGTAAACAAAAGTGAAGTCCTTAGTAGAAAGGTATAACATCAGGTTGTACACTAGGATAATGAACAAAATACCCGCGTAAATACCCCAATAAAAAAAGGCATGGTTGTGATAGGCGTTTTGGAATTGAGTGAGCAGGTAGGTCCAATAAGCGGATTGCCTCAGCTCAGTCAGGTCAGGATGATTCAATAAAAGGGCATACCCTGTAAATCCTGCATGGATAGAGGATTGTAACTCAAGCACTGCAGCTTCGGTATTTCCCTGAAGCGAATAATACCGGGCCAGATCAAAATGCACTCCCGGGTGCCTCCCCAGTGGATTTTCGCGCAGGTACTTCTTTGCATATTCAACAGCCTTAGTATATTCTTTATTGACTCTGAAGTTTTCGGCTGAATCAAGCAGTGTCTTTTCTGTTTTGGCCGTGCTTGTTGTTGAACTTAGTAATAACAGGAACAGGATCGCTTTTTTCAAGCCACCGAAAAAACCGTTTTTATATGGTTTCAGAAAATTAAAACGAAGGAAGTGCAGCTGATAAAGCATTCACAGTATGAAATGAAGAACAGGAAAGTTTACTGAACGATGAGCTTCACGTTTTGGAACCCACCATTCTTATCCGTAATGCGAACAGTGTACACACCTTTATCTTGTTTAGAGAGATCAACTTGATGAGATGAGTTTTTGCATTGGTATTTCAAAACCGACTTGCCCTGGTTATCGAACACTTCGATGAAACTTTCGGGTTGAATATTTTCGAACTGAAACACCGCATTTCCGGGATTAGGGAAATAACTGAGTGAATTCGAACTAAAAGCATTTTGGTTCAGGCCGGTCGTTTCTCCCTTCGTGTGAAAATCCCAGGTAGAGGACCAGTTGCTGTAATGACCACCGTTGTTGGCTCTCACGCGCCAGAAATACCTCGTGTTGCCTTTAAACCCGTTTTTGTAAGCAATGAGCAGAGCGCTATTGGAGAATAATACGGTGTCGTTTACAAAGGTTGAATCTGTTGAAATGTGAATTTGATAAATGATGGCATCGCTTACCGCATTCCATTTTAACTGCAGGTTAATGGCCGAATCAATTCCCACGGTGTGATTGGCGGGGGCACTTAATAGTGGTGCATTGGGAACCGTGTCGTTGGAACCAATGTAATTGATAAACATCTCTATTTTTTGCAAAGGCATATTGGTGTAGCCGGGATTGGTCATCTTTGGCGTAAGCACAATGGTATCAACATAGTTCATCCCTTTTGTTACGCGTCCATAAACCGAATATTGTCCATCAAGGTTAGAGGCCGTTGCTACGCAAATAAAAAATTGTGATGTGGCGCTGTTAATGAGCGGGTTGGGTTTACGGGCGGCGGACAGGATGCCCCTCAGGTGCCTTGCCACGCTGAATTCAGCAGGTACGGTAGGTTGACTGGCCTGGCCAAAGCCCCAGGTACTGATGGGGCCGCTGCGGGAATTAGGATCTCCGCCTTGTATCATAAAGCCGGGAATACACCGGTGAAAAGCGGTGCTGTCATAAAAATTCTGACTTACCAAAGAATCAAAATTT
>JALOMJ010000022.1 GCA_025455485.1 Bacteroidia bacterium
GAATGCACTGAATCAGCTTAAGCATAATGAAAATCATACGATTAATGTCAACCATGCCGGCACCGATTTTCGTTTTCTCACGGCATTTTTAGCCGCCCGTAAGAGAGGCACCTATACCCTAACCGGCTCTGAGCGTTTGAAAAACCGACCAATATCAGAGCTTGTTAATGCCTTAAAACAATTAGGCGCTGATATCCACTATACTGAAAGAGAAAACCACCCTCCTCTAAAAATTACGGGTAAACAACTCCGGGGAGGAGAAGTTAAAGTTGAAGCCGGCATCAGCAGCCAGTTTATTTCTTCATTATTGCTTATTTCTCCGCTGCTCTCATCAGAACTTGTGATTGATTTGAAAGGCGATATAGTTTCTTTGCCCTACATTCAAATGAGTTTAGATCTTCTTAAAGCCTTTGGTATAGACTACGAGTTCCATAGTCATCGCATAAAAATAGCATCTTATCGAAATAAAATCGCCTCGCCCCCTTCTTTTTCAGTTGAATCGGACTGGTCATCGGCTTCCTATTGGTATAGCGTTTGCGCCTTGAGTAAAAACGCTGAAATTCGGCTCGGGCAGTTTTATGAACAGAGTTTGCAGCCCGACTCCCGTTTGGTAAAGATATACACGGCTCTAGGGGTAAAGATGAGCCATCTGATTTACATGAATTTAGTTACGATTTCACCGATTGTCCCGACATCGCCCTCACCATTGCCTGCACCTGTTTGGGTTTGGGCATACATGCAAAACTAAACGGATTAAAAACGCTTCAATTTAAGGAAAGCAAAAGGATAGATGCCTTAAAAAACGAGTGTCAAAAATTTGGCGCTTCAGTTATCAGTGGAGACGATTACCTTGTAATTCATCCCTCGCAGAAAACACCGGACTCTTTTATAAAGATTGTAACGCATAACGACCACCGCATGGCCATGAGTTTCGCCCCGCTCGCTTTGGCATTTCCTGGTCTGCTTATTGAAGATTTTGAGGTGGTAAACAAGTCTTACCCCCGCTTCTGGGATGATTTGCAAAGCCTGGGTTTTAGGCTAAATTTGCAGTCCTGATCCATGGCCTTGTTTAACACCAAATCTAATACAGCAACCGGAGCCGAAATGTCTTTTCTTCAGCACCTGGAAGAATTACGCTGGCATTTGGTGCGGAGCGCTTTGGTAATAGTTGCCATTGCCATTGCCGCTTTTACATTCAATGACTTTGTTTTTGATACTGTAATTTTTGGTCCCTTACAGCAAAATTTTATTTCTTACAGAGCCTTGTGTGCATTAGGTTATAAAATGGGGGTTGGCGATATTATGTGTATTGCGGTAAAAACACCCCACCTGCAAACCTTAAGCGCTTCTGAGCAATTTTTTAATCACATGTGGATTTCATTTCTTTGCGGCATCATCCTTGGTTTTCCTTTTGTGCTTTGGGAACTCTGGAAATTCATTCGCCCAGCGTTGAAGGACAAGGAACTGGGCCCCGTAAAAGTTTTTGTAGTGATTGCCTCCATTTTATTTTTAATTGGAATTTGCTTTGGTTATTTTTTGCTTTTTCCAATGAGCTACAATTTTCTGGTATCCTATCAGGTATCCTCCAGCGGCATTGTAGAAACTAACAACACCTTTGATGATTATGTATCGCTTATCAGTACCATGACACTTGTGAGCGGGATTATTTTTGAGATGCCGGTGTTGGTTTATTTTCTCACCCGCATGACCCTGCTAACGCCTGTTTTTATGCGTAAATACCGGAAACACGCGATGATAGTTATTTTAATAGCCGCCGCAGTAATTACCCCAAGTCCGGATGTTACCTCCCAAATGGTTGTTGCGGTGCCCATGTACCTTTTGTATGAAATTTCCGTTTTTGTTTCTGTTTGGACCCTTAAAAAACATAATTTAAATTCCTAATTTCCTTCCTTATGTTAGATTCGGTTAATGCTTTCAACGAATACCGTTCCCGCACCAACGAGCTTATATTATCCAAAGAGAATCTGGTGATGAAACGTTTGTATAACCTCGATACCCAAACATATGCAGCGGGTGCACTGAATATTAAAACCAAAGAAATGCTGGGTTTAGTGGCCAGCATGGTGTTGCGTTGCGATGATTGTATTAAATACCATTTGCAAAAATGCCACGAACAAAACTGCAGCACAGAAGAAGTATATGAAGTATTTGCGGTGGCTAATATTGTTGGCGGAACCATTGTAATCCCTCACACGCGTAAGGCTGCAGAATTTTGGGAAGAATTGATCAAACAGTAATGATATGGGGGCGTTAATGATTATTAGTCTTGGCTTTATGCTAATGGCGGGGTTCCCTGTAATGACGTATTTATATGCTAAACAAAAGGGTCGCAACGCGAAATCATGGTTGCTTATTGGCATTCTTCTTCCCGGAATTACTACACTTATTCTCTCTTTACTCCCAGTCAAATCGAATGGTAAGCAATCCTAACGCGAGGGATTTAGACACTAGAATTTATTCAATATCCCAAACACTCGGACGTTTTTGGGAATAAAAAGGTTTGAAATACTTTTTATTCTCCAGAAAAAAAGCAAGAATAAAATAAATGATGATGGGACTACCAAAAGTAAAAAACGAGAGGTAAATAAAATACATTCTCACTGTAGTAGTGCGAATACCGAGTTTTTCGCCCAACCATTGGCACACCCCAAAAGCCTGTTGTTCAAACCAGCGTGTAATTTTAGTAATCATGCTCAAAATTAAGCTAATCTCTCGGTTTTTAAAAGGGATGAGGCTATGCCACAATTCAGACAGCGTTTTTTGCTGCAATAGGCATCAAACAACTGAATACAGGCCTGACTTTGAACTGCAGAGAGTAACACTGCTTTTTTAGCTGAATATAAGCGGGTTTTGTGGTTGACTTCAAAACTGCAACTTTCCAATAAAAATATGGCCTGTTCTTTTAATTCAGGCTTATCCTGCCGTTTTGAATAAAAAAACAAAAACGGAACAAGAGTGTTAATGAGTAAAATTTCACAAGATGTTTGTCCGAGCGGTCCTGTTTTGCATTGCGTTTCCAGACCCAATCGGTAGTGGTTTTGCCAGTATTCAGATACTTCAAAAGTAAATGCTTTGTTTATTTTTTCTCGCGTTTTGTAATCCTGTGGACACAGAATAAACTCCGGGTGATGGTGCAACAACGCAGCAAATTGCGCTAAACGCAAATCCGGAAAATTGGAGGGGCGCATGCGCGAATATTTCATTAATTTTTTATCAAGGGGAATGAGTTTGTACTTCTGTTTTAGAAATTCGAATTCGTTTTGAAGCTCAAGGGCATACTTATCTGTAAATTGCTCTTCCAGCAAACCGGCTACACCAAGTAACAAAGCTTCACATTGTTTTAAATCATTGGCGTGCCGAAACAGGAGCTGCACCGGAAGTTGTTTTCCCAGAAGTTCAAAAGCTGCCGCATTCACTTTAAAGCCAAATGCCTTCAACAAAAACACAAAGAACGTTTGGGTATAATTTGCCCCTAAACTTTTATACAAGGCGTAAAGCAGTTCTTCTTTATCCTCCAAACGCTCAACCAAAACCCTGTCTAACCATAGCGACATATGCAAATCGGAACACTGTTGTAGTTGATTTGCGCATGCAAGTTCCATTTTAGAACTACTAAGTTGTTTGTACCTGTGGAGGGTATCTTCAGAAATCAGGTTTTTCAGTTCCAGTACCTCCACATTGAATTTGTTATTTTGTTCAAGCGATATATCGTGCTTATACACCACATGCAGAATGATATTGTCATAGTCGGTATCCTCCTGATGTTTATGTTTCAGCCAATCAGAGGTGTTAACGTGCACCTCAATGTTGCCTGCCAGAATAATATTATCAAGTTCTATTCGGGCATTAAAAAAATCTGGCCCGGCATTGCTGTTACGTTCACCTGGTTTCAACACCTTAATTTCCTTGCCTGAAACTGTAATTAAAGGGGTAGGTTTTAACACTTTGTGCTGCCAGATAAATTGTATCAGTTCCTCCTTTATCATCAGGCGTAGCCTCTAAGTTTATAAATCATAAACCCAACCCATTCGTGAATGAGCTGTTGAAACGACATCATGGCGCCGGGATTTGGAATTAACAGATGGTCGGGGGTAAATCTCCGGTTACCACTGTGGCGGTTGGTTACAAAGGGATCGATGCTATCAAACCCCAGCTTCTTAAAAATAGCCAAAGCTCTTGGCATGTGTGAGCCAGAAGTAACCAACAAAAAACGACCTTTTATGCCTAAACTATCCAACACGTGTTTTGTGTACACCGCGTTTTGGTAGGTGTTTTTGCTTTCTGACTCTATAATCAAAACACTGTCGGGGATGTTTATAGACAGCAGGTATTTTTTTACGAATAGTCCCTCCTTTTTTTCTGGAAACTCAATACTTCCTGAACCCCCTGTGAACACAATGTGTTTTAGAAATCCCCGGTGGTACAATGGCAACACCTGAAACAAACGGTCGGCACTGTATCCGAAATTAATTTGTTGTTTTCTCAGATCAATATCTCCAATACCACCCAAAACAATGGCTGCCTCATAGTCGTTTTTTTTCATCTTATAATCTTCTGTAACCGGCTCCCAGGCTCTAAAGCACTCGTCAACCAGAAATGAATTTCCACTTAGGTAAAGTAAACACAAGGCGGCAATTAATAACTTTCTTCCCCGTTTTGGGTTTTTAGCAAGCAGAGCAAAAAGCAAAAGAAAGAAGGCCCAAAACATGGGAGAGAGCAAAAATGCCAATAGTTTGGATAGATAAAAGAAAACCATAGTTACCCGAAATTAAGAAAAAGAAATAATGCGGTGCGTTTGCAAGGCATTTTCAATATTCCTTACCTTTAAGCAAACAATTTTTGTATGAAAAAAATACTGGTGGCCAACCGGGGCGAAATTGCCCTGAGAATCATGCGCAGCGCAAAGGAAATGGGAATTAAAACCGTGGCCATCTACTCTGAAGCCGACCGCAATGCTTTATTTGTACGTTACGCGGATGAAGCCGTCTGTGTCGGCCCCCCGCCGAGTGCACAATCCTATTTGCAGGGCGATAAAATACTTGCCATTTGCAAACAGTTAGGTGTAGATGGCATTCACCCCGGGTATGGTTTTTTAAGCGAGAATGCTGGATTTGCCAGAAAAGTAAAAGAGGCCGGCATCACGTTCATTGGTCCAAGCCCTGAAAGCATGGAGATGATGGGCGACAAACTCAGTGCCAAAGCCACGGCCAAAAAATACAAGGTACCTATGATACCGGGCTCTGAAGGGGCCATCAGCGATATTCAGGAAGCAGTGAAAGTCGCCAAGGAAGTGGGTTTTCCCCTGCTCATTAAAGCCAGTGCGGGAGGGGGCGGAAAAGGCATGCGCCTTGTTGAAAAAGAAAGTGAGATTGAAGAACAAATGAAACTTGCCGTAAGCGAAGCCGTTTCAGCGTTTGGTAATGGTGCAGTATTTATAGAGCGCTATGCTTCCAAGCCTCGGCACATCGAAATTCAGGTGCTGGCCGATAACCATGGCAATTGTGTGTATTTGTTCGAAAGAGAATGCAGCATACAACGCCGCCATCAAAAACTCGTTGAAGAGGCTCCAAGCTCGGTATTGAGCCCCGAGCTTCGTGAAAAAATGGGACGATGTGCAGTGGATGTGGCCAAAGCCTGCAATTACAGTGGAGCAGGCACCGTTGAGTTTTTGCTCGACGACCAGCTGAACTTTTACTTTTTGGAAATGAACACCCGATTGCAGGTGGAACATCCCGTAACCGAAATGATTACCGGTCTCGATCTGGTGAAAGAACAAATTCGTGTTGCACGCAACGAAAAACTCAGTTTTAAACAAGACGATTTACACATCAATGGACACGCCATTGAAGTTCGTGTTTGTGCTGAGGATCCGGCCAATAATTTTTTACCGGATATTGGAAAACTCTTAATTTATAAAACCCCTTCTGGACCGGGTGTAAGAGTGGATGATGGTTTTGAGCAAGGTATGGACATCCCAATTTACTACGACCCCATGATTGCTAAGCTTATCGTTCATGGCAAAGACCGCCAGGAAGCCATTGAGAAAATGATACGGGCCATCGATGATTTTTGTATTGTAGGCGTAGAAACCACCCTTGAGTTTTGCAAATATGTTTTAAAACACAAGGCCTTCGTGAGTGGTCAGTTTGATACCGGATTTGTAAAACAGCATTTTGCTCCCGGCACGTCCTTTCAGGATGTTTTTGAGGATCATGAAGCAGCGGCCCTGGGTGCCAGCCTCTTATTTGCCGATGCCCAGCCAGCCGCAGCCAATTCAACGACTACGGAAGACAAAAAAAGCCAATGGAAACAAAATCGACTGAATTAAACTGTAAACCAGGGTTACATTTTGCGTTACGATGAATTAATACATAAACGCCAATGCATAACGCGTCTGCATATTGGTTTCCTCTTCCGGTTTTACTGCTCATGTTCTGCAGCGTAATTCCCTCCCTTCTCCCTGCTCAATCCGGAGTATTCGATTTCACAAAGGCTCCTGATAAAGGCACCCGCCATTTGGCTGAAGTGGTAAATGGGGATACGATTCCCCTGATTCATCTTGAATGTGTAACCATTTATACCTCCGGTGTCTTCAAAACCAAAAAACAATACGAACAGTGGACGCGTCTGAAATTCAATGTTAGAAAAGTGTATCCGTATGCTATTTTAGCTTCAACTAAACTAAAAGAATACGACAACACCCTCCAAGGCATTCATAATGAGACTCTGAGAAAAGCATTCATCAAACAATGTGAACACGATTTAAAGCTTGAGTTTGAAGAAGAATTAAAAGGTTTAACTTACAGTCAGGGTAAACTGCTCATGAAGTTAATCGATCGGGAGACCGGAAAAACCACATATGAAATTGTAAAACAAATGCGGGGAGGTTTTCAGGCCGGCATGTGGCAAGCCGTTGCCAGAGTGTTTGGTCACAACATGAAAACTGAATACAATGCGAATGCCGAAGACGCCCTGATTGAAAGAGCCATTAAAGTAGTGGAGGCAGGACTTTTCTGATGTAGAATTTATTTTTACCTTTAATCCCATGCAAAAAATTTTTACTCTCATTTTCGTTTTCTGCACCCTTGCGGGGCTTGGGCAAACTAAAAAAGCTCCGGCACAAAAAACAGCAGAGCCTTCTAAGCCCGAAAATCAACTTCAATCCTGGGAAAGCAGCGATGTTCCGGCAGACAGCAGCCAAATGGAAACCAAAATGGTTGAGCCTGCCTTACCAAGAGCGTTTATGGTGTATACCAAAAAGCCGAAACAAAAAACCGAAAGAACAAAATTGTGTTTTAACCTCATTAGTGCGGATACTGTATTAAACTACTGCATAAACGATTCCATTTGTAAAGACCCCGAAACCTATAAAATACTTTTTAATTCAAAGGTGGGTGACACTACGTTTGTTTTGGTTTTGGTGGATGCATTTACCAAAGCAGGAGATGGAAACCCCCGCTGTGATGCCGGTAAAGAAACCAAACTTGTGTTTTTTCGCTGGAATACCAAAACCAACAAAGTGAAATTCAAACAAAAAGTAATTTCCTCCTGCACACGCAATATCGTAAATATGACCAAAGAGCCAATCACTGACTGGGATGGCTCCGGAGTTTTAGAGGTGAATTACTACAAAGGGGGCTCCGGCTTCCCTGTTGTAAAATTCGATCCCAATCAGGCTCAGCTTGGTTTGCAGGATTTAAGCGAAGATGAGCCAAGGTGATTTCTACTCAAGGTTTTCTGTTTCAAAAAATAATAAGCATATTTAGCCTGTTTGAATTACTGGCTTAAAATACTGCTTACCCCGGTGTCGTTCCTCTATGGAATTGTTACCATGCTCCGTAACCGGCTTTTCGACTGGCACCTGTTAAAGCAACACCGTTTTGATATACACACCATCTCGGTTGGAAATCTCGCAGTAGGCGGTGCTGGCAAAACGCCGCTCATTGAATACCTTATACGATTACTTCTAAGGGAAACTATCTTAGTGGCCACATTGAGCCGTGGATACAAAAGAAAATCTTCAGGATTTGTTTTAGCCAATGAAAAAAGTACTGCTGAGGATATTGGTGATGAACCCTTGATTTTTAAATCAAAATATCCTGTTGAAGTGGCCGTAGATGCCAGCAGAGTAAATGGAGTTAAGCAACTCTTGAAACTTCCGGTAGTGCCCAGAGTTATTTTACTGGATGATGCCTTTCAACACCGCTCCCTGAAGTGCGGACTTAACATCATGGTGAGTGATTATTACAATCTCTATTTTAACGACATGATGATGCCATCAGGCACTTTACGTGAATTTAAAAATGGAGTAAACCGTGCCGACATCATTATTGTAACTAAAACTCCGGATAAAACCAGCCCGGTTGAAATGCGAACCATTATTAAAGATATTAACCCGCAGGCCCACCAGCGCGTGTTCTTTTCTTATCTCAAATACGGCGAGCTATACGCCATCAATCAAATTAATAGTAAACTGGATACATTAAACGATTTGTTCAGATTCAGGGTAATTTCTTTTGCCGGAATCGCCAATGCGGCGCCTATGGTAAATTACCTTAAGGAATATGCCAGCGATGTTAAACATCTTCCATTCCCTGACCACTATGAGTATTCATTGAAAGACCTCGAAGACATTGAACGGTATTATCAAAGTTTTGAAGGCGGAAACAAAATTCTTGTTACTACTGAGAAAGACCTGATGCGCTTAAAAAACCCTGCCATCTGGCACATTGCTCAAAGAATGAATATTTATATTCTTCCGGTAGAAGTAAGTTTTAAAGACAAAGAAGCAGAGTTTAATGAATTGGTGATGAAGTATGTTAGAGCAAATCGAATTCAGTACGAAAAAAATTCTTGAGAAAACCCGGAGCTTTAGGCCAGAAACAGGCATTGTGCTGGGTACCGGACTGGGAGGACTTGTAAAAGAAATTTTGGTAGAATTTGTTTTACCTTACTCTGAAATACCTCATTTCCCGTTAAGCACCGTTGAGGGTCATAGCGGCAAACTCATTTTTGGGGAATTGAGTGGAAAAAAAGTGGTGGTAATGCAGGGTCGCTTTCACTATTACGAAGGTTATAGCATGAAACAAATTGCTTTTCCCATTCGTGTTATGAAAGCTCTTGGCATTAAAAATTTGTGTGTGAGTAATGCTTGTGGCGGAATGAATCCTGAATTCAATGTGGGTGAGTTAATGATTATAAATGACCACATCAATTTGTTTCCTGATAATCCGCTGATAGGGCAAAATTTTGAGCAATTGGGTCCCCGTTTCCCAGATATGGGTGATGTGTATCATAAACCCTTTATTGAACTGGCAAAATCCATCGCCGTTGAACATAACATTAAAGTAAGTGAAGGCGTATACGCCGGTTTAACCGGCCCCTGTTTTGAAACGCCTGCGGAATACCGCTACCTGAGAAGAATTGGCGCTGACGTTGTAGGCATGAGCACGGTACCGGAAGTTATTGTTGCCAAACATGCAGGACTAAGGGTGTTTGGCATCAGCATTGTAACCGATCTTGGTGTTGAAGGGCATGTGCAAAAAGTTACGCACGAAGAGGTACAAATGGTGGCTGCACAACAGGAACCTAAAATGACCCTTTTGCTTAAAGAACTTGTAAATCGTATTTAGTCTTTGAGATAATACGTATTTTCAAGAATTAGTTCGTTTTCTTTTTTGAGATAAATTTGAATTCTGATCCTGGAGGTATCCACCTGCGTTGTGCCATTCAAAAAAGAAGTGAAAACCATTTTTCCTTTTTGAATGGTTCCATCAGCGCTCAAACTATCCTCCGATTGAACAAACCAGGCTTCGTATTTTAAACCGGGGAGGTATTCTGCATACACCAAACTATCATTTTTGCTCGCCATAAGTCGAGCGTTATCAATGCCGATAAGAATGTTTCTTTGCTGACTTGGTTTACAGACCAGGTAGAACAGGGTGTTTGTTTTAGTAAAGGTGCTGTCTGTCACAGGGCCTTTTTTGTAAAAGTAAATCAACCCCTCCTCTGCACGCACCAGAACTTTTAGTTTTGTTTGAGCAAAACACTCAGGGATGAGACCATTTAGTAAAGTAAAAAATACGGGTATGATTAATTTAAGACGGGCCACCCTTGTTTAGGCATCTTTTTCGATTTCCTTCTTCACATCCTGGATCTGCTCTTGAATGTGCTCAGTAATACCTCCCGTGCTTTCGCGTATGTCTTTTTGAATGCCTCCGGCTGCGTCTTTAAATTCACGTATGCCTTTACCAAGGGCTTTCGCAATGCTTGGAATGCCCTTGCCACCGAATAAAAGTAGAATTACAAAAAGGATGAGCACCACTTCCCCTCCACCCAAATTCAAAAATAATATCAGTTGCTTCAGTAACATGGTTTAAAATTTTCGTTTCATAAAACGGTACACTACCACGGCACCGGTGATAAAAATTATCGCCACAAAAGCAATAATAACGTAATCAGACAAACTCATGTGGTTGCTCATACTTGCAAATTTACGATTTTCCGTGTATTCCCGGATTTTTGAAAAGCGTGTAATTACTCTTCTTCTATCCCGATATGGATGAGTGCATCCCCCTGATTTACCACAGGGTGATTGTTTATGCCAACTATGTAGCCATCGGTGCTTGCAATAATTTTTTCTTCCGTTTCGCCAAACGGATTTAAGATGACCCCAAGCAGATCCCCTTTCCGAACATGTGCGCCATTGCTTGCATTCATGTGAAACAATCCGCTGCTGTTTGCCCGTAACCAGGTGTCTTTTCTTATCATCACCGAAGGATTGGCGGGCAATTCGAATTCTATCATGTGGTAAGAATGCATTAAGCGTAAACAGCCATTGACGCCTTCGTTAATGGCCAAATAATCGAAGCGCATGCTTTCTCCACCTTCGTAAACAAGAATAGGCTTGTCTTTTTTGGAGGCTTCTTTACGAAATGTGCCATCGCGGTATTCAGAGTCAATGATCAAAGGCGCAGAAAATCGCCGGGCAATTTCGAGGTTATCGTGAAAGTCAAAAACACATCTTATTTGCGGATAATTATTAATTCTGGCGCCACCGGTGTGAAAGTCAACCCCAAAATCTATCACAGGCAAAATGTGTTTAATGATGTCGTAGGCAATCCTGCTGCCGATTGAACCTTTTTTTGACCCAGGAAAACATCGGTTTAAATCTCTCCCATCCGGTAAATCTCTGCTACCGTAAAGAAATGAAATCACGTTGATTACCGGAATGGCAATTAAGGTGCCCCTTTTAATTTCCTGAACCTCATTTCGTGAAACAACTTTGCGAACAATTTCTATACCATTGGTTTCTTCTCCGTGCATACCGGCACTTAGTAAGAGCGTTGGTCCCCGTTCAATGGCATGGTATACGTGTACGGGAATTTGCAGCATGGTTTTAGTGTGCAATTCATAGGAATTGAGTATTACCGTGCGGTTCTCTCCAGGATAAATGGTTTGTTTGTTAATGCTAATGGGCTCCTGCATGCTCATTCTCCGGGTTTGTTAAACTCGTTGCGTTCAACATATTCAATCATCTTGGTTGCAACATCCACTCCGGTAGCGCCTTCTATGCCTTCTAAGCCCGGAGATGAATTTACTTCCATAACCAGCGGTCCTCTTTTGGATTGCAACAAATCGACCCCGGCGATGGCCAAGCCTAATTTTTTTGCAGCTTTTACGGCAGCCGCTTTTTCATCAGCACTTAATTGAACAACCATGGAAGAGCCACCTCGGTGCAAATTGCTTCTAAACTCCCCTTCCTTAGCCTGGCGCTTCATGGCCCCAACAACCTGCCCATCTACTATAAACACTCTGATATCAGCGCCATTCGCTTCGGCTATAAATTCCTGTACCAACATATTGGCCTCGAGTTTAAGAAATGCTTCTACTACACTTTTTGCTGCTTTTTGATTTTCAGCCAAAATGACCCCAATGCCCTGCGTTCCCTCAAGAAGCTTTATAACACAAGGGGCACCGCCAATGTTGTCAATTAAACTATCAATGTCCTTGTCTTTGGGCGAAGAGGCAAAAGCTGTTTTGGGAATGCCCAAACCTGCTCTGGCAAGTATTTGCAAAGTGCGCAATTTATCGCGTGAACGCACAAGGGCTTGCGATTCAACTGCGGTAAAAATCTTCATCATTTCGAACTGCCTCACAACTGCAGACCCGTAAAATGTAGCGGAAGCACCAATACGCGGTATAACAGCGTTAACGCCCACGATTTCTTTTCCATTGAAATAGATGTGTGGTCGGCCCTGCTCTATTACCAAAACACACTTCATGTGGTCAAGCAAAAGCATTTCATGTCCTCGTGCTTCTCCGGCTTCAAGTATACGCCTGGTAGAATAAAGGTTTTTGTTGCGGGAAAGTACGGCTATTTTCATGCCTATTTAGTATTTATAAGTTGTTTTAGTTTTCTCAGCGAAAGTCCTCCTGTGTGCAAGATGTTTACATCAATCAGGAACTTTCCTTTTAAAATTCTTCTCCCAATCAACACCGGATAACGCATACTATCTCTGTTTGAAAGGGATATGCTGGACATTATTTTTTTGTGACCAATTTTCACCGGGGTTTTGATAACGTAGCGCTCTTCCATCTCACCAAAAGAGTTTTTTATTTTTTTTATTGTAAATTTTTCAAACCGATGCGGAACCCGCTGATCCTGTTCAAGTGTAAAATACAACACCTTTATTCCTTCTTCTTCCAAAAGATCGATACTTTCGCAATGCAGGGAAGACGTGTAAGCTCCCGTATCTATTTTAGCTTCCATGCCAACGAGATTGAGCTCTGGAAAATCAACAAATTCTCTTCTTCCAATCAACCTTGGTATGTATTTATTTTTCTGCATAAAATTTGTAAAATCGGGCCACATCAACATCACCGGGCAGAGGGTGTTTTTGATTGAGGAAATTTACAAATTTTTGGGCAAAATACGGGGCCAGCATAACACCCTTTGCGCCCAGACCATTAAACACATAAAGTGTGTTGTGTTTGGGATGAACACCCATAATCGGGCGGCGATCAACGCTGGAGGGTCTGACTCCGGCCAAATGCGATAAAACGGAATAGTTACAGCTAATCATGTGTTTTAATTTGTCGGTTAATTCGGCTCTGCCCTGTTCGCCTGGCGCATCATCCAGATCAGTCCAATTGTAAGTCGACCCAACTATAAAAACATTCTTCTTAACATCAAGAATAAAGCCGTTTTTATTATAAACGCCATCTTTAAATTTTAAATCCGGAGCTTCTATGTGCAGTAGCTCTCCTTTTACAGGTTTTAGAGGTATCCATGAAAAATAAGGGTTATGTTTAACAAAATGCCCTTCGCAAAACACAATCGCTCTTGCCGGTACACCCTTATAACTAAGCTTATTTTCCCTCGCGTCCACCTGAGTGAAATCAAAATCCTCAACAAGCAATCGGTCTTGAAAAAAATGCGCTCCGGCATCAATAAACTGTTTGATATATAAATTTCCGCTCTCTGTAATTTTACCGTAGCCGTTAGTAAATTTGCAACATTCAAATCCGGAGGGGACCCCGGAATATACCTCTTGATCGGCAAAAGCTGAAAGTTCCCGGGCCACTTTCCTGCTCCAAAGCAGTTTTTCCTGTTCCTCTGTAAAGGGTTTAATGCTGATTCTCCTGCTCAGAAATGTTTTGCCGGTTTTTGTTTCACAAGCCGAATAAAAACGGTGCAATTCGGGAATTAATTCATCCGCCATCCAGCTTTTTGTTGTGCGTTTAAATACCAACGGATTCCATAAACCTGCCGCCACGCGCGAACTGCTGCTTAGTGCCGGATTGTTAATAAGGGTGAATGGGATATCTGCTTCGTGCAAGCGAAATGCAAGCACCATGCCCGCTAATCCCCCACCAACAACAATAACTTTGTTCATTAATTGGAAGGTGTTCTGACGTTTGGGTTTACCCTCTTTTTAGCACCACGGTAAGCTCCTGAAAAGAAAGCTATAAATTTTATCCCAACCATGCTTTGTTTGTAATTTATCTCAGCAAAAAGTTCCGCTCCTAGTCCAATATCGTAGGCCAATTTATACACGGCCTGAACGGAAGCATAAAAACCAAAACCTGAAAAAAAGTCTGCTGGTTGTCCGACTTTTCCTGCAACACCTGAAAAATAGGTTGGGCCAAGGAATGCAGCATAATTGCTTGTGTATTTTTCTATCCTATAGCCGTATCCAAGATGCACCTGGGTATAATTGTTCGATAAAAACTCTTCCCCACTCATCATTGCCCCTATTTGAAAGTGCTGTCTTCGAATATGAAATTGATAATCTGCCGCTACCACATTTTGAACATCATCACGAAGGGTGGATCCTAAAAAACCACCACCAAGGGTGAGGTAATTATTGTGTATCCTGTACCGTTTATTCTGATATAAAATCTCTTCCTTGCGGTTATAAGGCGGGCGTTTGCTTTTAAGCGAATCTGGATTTTGCGCGATGCCAAGGCCAAACATCAACACCTGAATCAATAACATTGCGATTTTAAGATTCCCCTGATTTTTTTTCATGATCAAGTCAAAAAGGGATTATGGGAACGTTCGTGGGCGATGGTGGTGGAGGGCCCATGACCGCTGAATACTTTAATATCATCGCCCAAAGGAAAAATGCGACTTTGAATGGACTCCAGTAATGTAGCATGGTTACCTTTGGGCAAATCGCTTCGCCCAATACTTTCACGAAACAAAACATCTCCGCTGATCAGAATTTTTTGGTCCTTGATAAAAAACGAAATGCTGCCCGGCGAGTGACCTGGACTGTGAATGCACTCCAGTTCATAAGCACCGAGGGAAATGAGTTGGCCATGTTTTAGAAATTCCTTAGGCATAGGCGATTGCTCAAAGGGCACCCCATACATGGCCGCACTTTGCCCCATACGTTCAATAAAAAATTCGTCCTCAGGATGTACTTCAGGTAACAACCCATATTTGTCAAACACAAAGCGGTTTCCCAACACGTGATCCAAATGCGCGTGGGTGAGCAACAAGCGCTCGGGTTTAAGGTTTTTTTCCTCAATAAATCCGCTCAATACTTCGTTTTCGGTATGCGTGGAGTTTCCAGGATCAATAATAAACGCTGCGCCTCTTTCATTATACAGAACATAAGTGTTTTGCTGAAAGGGATTAAAACAGAAACTTTTTAAGTAGAGCATGGTTAAATTAAACGATTTTTTTAAGAAATGACAATTGGTTGGCCTTGTACTCCAGGAGATTTAGTCCTGCGTTTTTACCAAGGGCAATTTGTCCGTGAGTTTGGGATAAGCCCAAGGCTTCCGCGCCCTGAGAACTAAGCATCTTCAATATTTCTTCAACCTGAAATTTTCCTTTTTGCATCACCGTATTGGCTTCTTTCAGCACGTTAAGTTGGTCATTACTGGCCAAACTATCGGTGCCTAAACACAGTTTTTTTATATGTGGTTTAAACAATTCGAAATCCGGTAATCGCTCCTCAATGTATTCATTGGCGCCGGGGCATAAACACAAATAGGCGTTCAGCTCAGCCGCCAAAGCAAGATCCTGCGCATTCGAAAAGGTATTGTGAACCAGCAGACTCAGGCTAGGTGGAATAAATTCCCTAAGGTAATCCAAACCCCATTTTCCTGGGGCTTTATAAAAGGAAAGATTCACATTCAAAAAACGGTAAAGCTCATCAAATCCTCCCGGTTCTCCTTTTAAAAACCTCAACTCCTCTTCGCTTTCCTGGTTGTGCAGGGTATAGGGCAGGCGGTTGATTTCACACCAGTCTTTTATGAGAAAAAACAATTCCCTTGAAACGCTGTAGGGTGCGTGCGGACTCAAACTCGCTTTCAGACCATATTCTCCTGCTTTTGCAACCAGAGATTCGCCCTGTTTAAACACCTCAGCAGCCTGGGCCGGTTGCAAACTCAACAGCTCAATAAACGTGTGGTAGGTGATCTTACTTTCGGCCTTGGTGATAAAACTGGCAGGGTTGTTGCTGATGTCGCCCACAGCCACAATGCCCTTTGACCACATGTATCGGTCGGCTTCCTGCATGCGCTCAGCAACTTCTTCCGGTTTAAAAGACCCTCTTTTGGAAATAATTTGTTTGCCGAAGGCGGGTAAACCAGTGCCTCGGGGTACCTGAGCAATCATATGGCTCAGTTCGAGGTGGCAATGCGCATTCACAAAACCCGGACAAAGCAGGCCATTAAATTTCTGAACACGCGAAGATTCTATGGTATTGGAGGGTAAAATGTCCTGGGTTTCGCCCCTATCATTTAACACCACTATACTTCCTTTTTCAAGGAAGTTGTGCCCATCAAAAATTGCTTCTGCCTGTAAAAAGCGCATCCCTCAAATGTAGTGAATTATCGGGCGGAATGGTATCTTTGTGGGCTTACACATTGGTTAAAAAAGACATACGTGCCCTGAGTGAAGACGAACTCATCGCCCTGTTCAAACAAATGGGTGAACCCGCATTCAGAGCCAAACAGGTTTATGACTGGCTATGGTCGAAGGGGGTTACTGACTTTGCTCAGATGAGTAATTTGTCCAAACCCCTCCGTGAACATTTAGTGCAGCATTATACCATTCAAGCCGTAAGTTTGCACGATTATCAGGTGAGTAAGGATAAAACCATTAAGTGTGCCATGCGTTTGCACGATAATTATGTGGTTGAAAGTGTTTTAATTCCTCATCAGTCGCGTATGACGGCGTGTATTTCATCACAAGTTGGCTGCAGCTTAACCTGTGCCTTTTGTGCCACCGGAAAATTAAAACGCATGCGAAACCTCAACGCTGATGAAATTTTTGATCAGGTGGTGCTAATTAAAAATACGGCCTCAGAAAAATACCAGGCACCTTTAACCAACATAGTTTACATGGGCATGGGAGAACCACTTCTCAATTACAAAGAAGTGTTGAACTCAGTTGACAAAATAACATCTCCAAAAGGTCTGGGTATGTCGCCTAAACGCATCACGGTATCCACGGCCGGCGTATCAAAAATGATTGCCAAACTGGGCGATGACCGTGTAAAATTTCATCTTGCCCTTTCGCTTCATGCGGCCAATGATGAGAAACGCAATAGCATTATGCCCATTAATGAAAGCAATACTCTTCAAAGTTTAACGGAGTCGCTCAATTACTTCACCGAAAAAACCGGCACCCGTCCAACGCTTGAGTACATTGCCTTTCGCGATTTTAACGACTCTTTAAAAGATGCAGAAGAGTTGTACCAGTTTTGCCGCAAAGTAAAAAGTAAGGTAAATGTTATTGAATACAATTCTGTTGAGGGCAGTGATTTCAAGCAAACCAGCAAAGAACGATTAGCTGCCTTTACACAGTATCTTGAAAACAAGGGCGTGATTGTAAATGTGAGGCATAGCCGGGGCAAAGACATTGATGCTGCCTGCGGACAATTGGCCAATAAAAATAAACTCATAAGCCCAGAATTAAAATAAAAAGTATATTCGTTACCCGTGTCGCGAACAATAGAAGAAATAAAACTCCCGGTTAAAGAACACATGGAGGCCTTTGAAGGTAAATTCAGAGATGCCATGAAAAGTTCTGTTCCACTGCTTGATAAGATAACCGGTTACATAGTAAAGCGCAAGGGTAAACAAATCCGTCCTATGTTTGTTTTTCTGTCTGCAAGTATCAGCGGAGAAATTAACGACAGCACCCACAGAGCCGCTGCGTTAATTGAACTATTACACACCGCTACACTGGTGCACGATGATGTGGTGGACGACAGCAATGAACGGCGTGGCTTTTTTAGCGTGAATGCCCTTTGGAAAAACAAAATTGCCGTTTTAATAGGAGACTTTTTACTCTCTAAAGGGCTCTTGCTTTCTCTTGACAACAACGATTTTCATTTACTAAAAATCATGAGCACAGCGGTTCGTGAAATGAGCGAAGGAGAATTGCTGCAAATAGAAAAAGCACGCCGAATGGACATTTCAGAAGACGTGTACTTCGACATCATTACCAAAAAGACAGCTGCCTTAATTGCAGCCTGTTGTGCTGCCGGCACCGCTTCGGTTACCAAAGATGAAACACGCATAAAAACAGCCGAAGAATTTGGTATCCTAACCGGAATTGCCTTTCAGATAAAAGACGATCTGTTTGATTTTGGAAACGGTGAAGACATTGGTAAGCCCACAGGTATTGACATCAAAGAAAAAAAGATGACACTCCCGCTCATATACGCATTAAACCAATCTACCTGGCTGGAAAGAAGAAAAATTATCAATCTTATCAAAAATCACAATGAAGACCATGAAGCGGTAAAGCGGGTAATAGATTTTGTAATAGAAAAAGGCGGAATAACTTACGCCAACAAAGTTATGCAGGAATACAAAAACAAAGCATTAAAAGTACTTGATCAACTCCCCTCTAACCCGGCCCGCGCAAGCATAGAGCGTTTATTGGTCTACGCCATAGAAAGAAAACGATAACATGAGAATTATTTTCATTTTCATCCCGGCATTAATGCTAACCACGTGGTCCTGTTCAACTGAGGCTGAAAAGCCACTAAACCCGGCGCAACAAAAAATTGAAGATTCCCTGTCTTTGGTCAGACAAAAACAAAAAGTCGATTCATTAAAAAAACTGAATCCTTTGCTGATATTACCGCCCGACAGTAATTACAGCGGGGAATACACCGACAAGTACGACAATGGCATTGTTAAATTCAGGGGTGCTTTTCGGTTTGGTGAGCGCCACGGGCAGTGGTTTAGTTTTTACCCTAATGGAACCCTCTGGAGCGAATTACACTTTGACAAGGGCCTTAGGCATGGCCCGAACATTACCTTTTACGAAAACGGAAAAACACGCTACACCGGGTTTTATAAGGACGATTTGGTGGACAGCACCTGGACCTATTTCGATAGTACTGGGATCAAAGTGGAAGAACTGAACTACAAAAACAACAAATTAGTGAACAGAAAACGGTTCAATTAATTCATCTCCTGATTCAATTTTAGTTCTTTTGCTCTTCAAGCGCCAATCTTAAACACAAAACAGCTGAAATTAGTGTGAGTGGAGTAAACAGGTATTTCTCCAGCGGATGGATGGCCATCAGATTGCCGAGTGTATTTAAGGCGTAAAGACCTGCCATGGCCCACAACACCAATTTTAAACCTTTCGCCGGAATTCGGCTTTTTATGTAAGCCCCACGCTGGGCCACCACCCACATAAACACCGTGTTGATAAGAAGCGAAACGCTCTCCAGTGTATAAAATTCCTCCTGCGTTTGAATTCTGCCACCCCAAACAATGGTGCTGGGTAACCAACCCAATACAACACTCAAGTGGAAAACAAACACAAGTGAAAAAAGGCCAAGCAAAAGTTTGGCGGCAGTAAAAAAAGGGATGTTGTAAATTAGCTTCAAGCTGTTTAACTGGTGTTTAAGCAGCAATTTACACTTATCTTGCGAGATAATTCTAAGACAAGTGATAAACGCTTCACTTTTTAAAACACCATTCGATACCAAGTGGCTTCTTATTCTGAGCTTCATCTGTTTAGCATGGGTTAATCTGAATTATGCGCGATGGAGAAAATTTGACACCATTCACCATGATGTAAATGGATACTATTCATATTTGCCTGCACTGGTTTATGAAAACGACCTTCGTTTGAGTTTTTTAAACGATTCTCTTAATTCAGAAACTGAAAAAAGATATTACTGGCCAAATTCTAGTCCTGAAGGGGCTTTCGTAATTAAATACACCATGGGCATGGCACTGAGTTATCTTCCGTTTTTTGGAGCTGCCCATCTGTATTGTCAACTCAGCGGCATTGAGGCCAATGGATTTACTGAACCCTACCATTTTGCCATTCAGTTTTCCTCCATGTGTTATGCTTTAATTGGGGTGTACTTTCTCATTCTTCTTCTCAGAGCGAACTTTTCGAATCGGAGTGTTTGGTGGGTTGGCATTGGGGTAGTGTTTGGTACCAATTTATTGTATTATACTACAAGTGCAGCCGGAATGCCACACGCTACCATTTTCGGGTTTACCAGTATGTTTTTATATTACTGTATTCAATGGCACCAAAAGCCACATTGGTATTACAGTTTGGGCATGGGGCTTACCTTTGGGATGATTGTATTGATACGCCCTGTGCATATTATTTTCGCAGTCGTTCCGCTGCTATACGGAGTAAGATCTTTAGAAAGTATTAAAACACAACTTCTTTTTTTTAAAGTACACATTCTGCAATTGGTTTTTACTGCATTTATAACGTTTTGTGTCTTTCTCCCCCAACTTTTGTATTGGAAAATGGTTAGCGGACACTTTTTCTTTAACTCTTATGTTGGGGAAAGTTTCTATTTTAATAAACCTCATTTGTTCGAGGGTTTATTCAGTTTCAGAAAGGGCTGGCTGTTGTATACCCCACTCATGACCTTTGCACTTTTAGGATTCTTGCCCTTGTACAAACACTATAGAAACTATTTTTATGCTTGTTTATGCCTTTTTATCGTTTACATTTACATCACGTTTTCCTGGTGGTGCTGGTGGTACGGAGGTTCTTTTGGTTTGAGAAGCATGATAGATATCTACCCGTTTTTGGCCTTGCCCCTGGCCGCTTTCATTGAGAGCCTCAGCACCATGAAGCCGTTCTACAAAACACTCAGCATCATTTTTTTGATTTTTTTCTTTCTGCTTAACATTCTTCAGGGCTATCAGGCTAAACGCAATGTGATTCATTATGACAGCATGAGTGCCAAAGCCTATTGGGATGGGTTTTTCAGAATTGAAGAATACCCCGGAAGAGATTCCCTTTTGATACCTCCGGATTATGAAAACGCAAAAAAAGGTCTTGAAGAGAGACCCATAAGGCCTGGCAACCATTAACCGCATAGCGTTGATTACTGGGTTCTAAACGCTGGTAAATACCCCAAAAAAAAGGTATTTTTACCCAGCTATGTACCGTTTGTTCAGTCTTTTCTGGCAATACAATCTGCCCCGCTGGTCCATCCTGATTATTGATGTGCTGGTGTGTGCTTTTGCGCTTACCCTCGCTTTCGCACTTCGTTTCGATTTTTCTTTCTCTTCCCTTCCTTTAACCGACGAACAAAATCTGCCTTACATCTATGCAACGGTATTGGGCATACGTTTTATATCCTTTGCTGTTTCGAAAACCTACAAAGGCGTCGTGCGTTACACGAGTTCAAGGGATACCATCCGCATCTTTTATGTCATCGTAAGCGGATCTGTTTTGGTTTTTCTTCTCAATTTCTTTCCAATAAAATATGCATTGGGCTATTATTTCATCCCCAATTCGGTTATTATAATTGATGCTTTTGTATCCTTGTTTTTCCTCATCTCCAGCCGTTTGATGGTAAAGGCGCTGTACTCTGAAATCAAAAATCCCAGTCGGGAAAAAATAAACGTGTTAATTTATGGTGCCGGTGAAGCGGCTGTTATAACCAAACGCACCCTCGACCGGGATGCGTCCATAAAATACAAAGTGGTTGGCTTTGTGGACGACGACACAAAAAAACACGGAAGAAGTTTAGAAGGGGTGTTTATTTATGGCCCAGACAAACTCGCAATTTTAATTCGAGAAAATACCGTGGAAGTGGTTATCATCTCCATACAACAACTTTCTTTCGCAAAGAAAAATGAGATCACCGACATTTGTTTGCAAAATCAGGTGAGGGTATTAAATGTTCCACCCGCCACACGATGGATTAACGGAGAATTAAGTTTCAACCAAATTAAAAGTCTGCGCATTGAAGACCTGTTGCAGCGCGATCCCATTCAACTTGATCTTGAATTAATCGGCGCACAATTAAAAAACAAAAGCATATTAATTACCGGGGCTGCCGGAAGCATAGGCTCTGAACTGGCCAGACAGTGTGCCAGGTTTGGTCCAAAAACTTTGTATTTACTCGATCAATCGGAGAGTCCGCTTTATGAGCTCGAACTTGAATTCTCTGAGATGGAAACCCTGGTGCCGTTTGAGGTGGTAATTGCGGATATTAGAAATGAGGAGCGCATGAAAAATGTGTTTCGCTCTTTTAAACCACAGATTGTGTTTCATGCAGCCGCTTACAAACATGTGCCAATGATGGAGAACAACCCCTCCGAATCCATACTCACTAACATCCTTGGAACAAAAACCCTGGCCGACCTTTCCAATGAATACAAGGTAGAGCGTTTTGTGTTTGTGAGTACCGATAAAGCGGTGAACCCCACCAATGTGATGGGCGCTAGCAAACGCATCGCTGAAATTTATATTCAAAGCATGGGCAAACATTCTGAAACCAAATACATCACTACCCGTTTTGGAAATGTATTGGGTTCAAACGGCTCGGTGATTCCCAGGTTCAGAAAACAAATTGAACAGGGCGGACCCATTACCATCACGCATCCTGAAATTACCCGTTATTTTATGACCATACCCGAAGCCAGTCAATTAGTATTGGAAGCGGCTGCCATGGGAAAAGGAGGAGAGATTTTTGTGTTCGACATGGGGCCTTCCATAAAAATTGTTGACCTGGCTCACAAAATGCTTCAGCTATCCGGCTTAAAAGAAGGCAAAGACATTACCATTGTGTATACCGGATTACGACCCGGAGAGAAATTGTATGAAGAACTTCTGGCCAACAGTGAAAACACCATGCCAACGTACAACAAACAAATTTTGATTGGAAAGGTGAGGGAGTATGATTTTGCTGAAGTTAAAAACATCATTGAAGACCTTATTCTTTCTTTTGATACTCAAAACAACGAAGCCATTGTGCAGCGCATGAAAGAACTGGTGCCGGAATTTAAAAGCAACAATTCCATTTTCCAAAAACTTGATTGATATGCCGAGAAAACACATCCCTTTGATTGTCATCCTCTTCCTTACAGGGGCTCTGTTCTCTCAAACCAAAAAAGAAAACCAAAGCAAAACGAAACTGCTAATAGGTATAGTGGTAGATCAAATGAGAAACGACTACATCTACAGGTATTGGGAACGGTTTGGCTCAGGAGGATTTAAACGGCTCATCTCACAAGGCTATTATTACAGAAACCATCACTTTAATTATGTGCCAACCTATACCGGCCCAGGTCATGCCAGTATATTCAGCGGTGCAACACCTCGTCAGCACGGCATAATTGGCAACGATTGGTACTTAAAAACCACTGCCTCCAAAACATATTGTGTGCAAGACACAAGCGTTAAACCAATAGGCACAAAAAATAATTCAGGACGCATGTCGCCCAAAAATCTTCTAAGCAGCACCATTGGAGATGAATTGAAACTTAGCAGCCCAAAATCAAAAGTAATTGGCATTGCTTTGAAAGACCGTGGCGCGATTTTGCCAGCAGGACATACAGCAGACGCAGCTTACTGGATGGATGAGGTGTCGGGAGATTTTGTCAGTTCCTCGTGGTACATGAATGATCTGCCCCGCTGGTTAAAAAATTTTAATGATGAACATCTTGCTAAATCTTATCTCGAAAAATGGTGGGCTCCGCTATATCCTATTGATACCTATACCGCGTCTTTACCTGATGAAAACAAATATGAAAGCGTTCCAAACAAAAAAGCATTTCCGGTATTTCCCTACGAGTACAAAAATTTTATTGAAAAGTCCGATTATTCCATAATCAAAGCCACACCTTACGGTAATTCCATTACCAAGGACCTTGCATTAGAATGCATCCTTAAGGAAGAACTCGGCAAGGATGAGTTCACCGATCTTTTGTGCATCAGCTTTTCAAGCAGCGACATTATCGGGCATGCCTATGGGCCCCGCTCGGTTGAAGTGGAAGATTGTTATTTGCGACTTGATAAAGACATTGAAGAATTACTGAACAAATTGGATAAAGAAGTAGGCAAGGGAAATTATCTGGTATTTTTAACCGCAGACCATGGTGCAGGGGATGTACCAAAACATTTAATGGATCAAAAAATACCTGCAGGATATACCCTTGAAAAAAATGTGTTGAGAGAAGCACGAAGGTTTTTACTGAGTGTCTATGGCGATTCATTGCTGCTGAACACAGTAATGAACGAACAATTGTACCTCAATGAAAAACGCTGCGAGTCCTTTCGCCTTAACCTCGATGACGTGGAAGAAAAATTGTGCCGTTTTTTGATTGGCATTAATGGCATTGCTGAGGCGTATCCTTCCAAAATTATGCGTTATGGAGCTTTTGAAAAAAATGACATTCGCACCTATCTTCAAAATGGATACAATTTTAAATTGAGTGGAAATGTATGTTACACACTCAAACCCGCCTGGATGGACCATGGGGAAAAAGGCACCACCCACGGCAGCGGATACAATTACGATACCCATGTGCCTTTAATTTTTTTTGGCGCGGGTATTTCAGCCGGAGAAAACATGAACTGGTGTACCATCCCGCAAATAGCACCCAGCCTCAGCGAGTTGCTAAAAATCAATCGCCCGAATTCAAGTTCAGGGGAATTGTTGCCTGGTTTGTTTAAGTAGTGGCGGGTATATGCTGGTTATAGACAATCGTAACGAAAAACCCAGTTTAAAATAAACTTGCATAAGACGTATATTTTAATCATATTTGTACGTATAATTAAAATGGTCATGGACACAAAACTGACATTAAAGCTTAACGAAGACGTCATCGAAAAGGCTAAAGAATATGCAAAAACAAAAAAAACTAGTCTTTCAGCCTTAATTGAAAACTATTTGCAAAAGTTAACCACAGACAAAAAGAACAATAAGACAATTACTCCACTTATCAAAAGCCTTTCTGGTGTTATTAGTCTTCCTAAAGACTACAACGACAAAAAAGACTACACAGACTATTTGACTAATAAATATAAATAAGTGGAAAAGGTATTTGTTGATTCAGACATTGTTCTAGACCTATTAAGTGGCAGGCAGCCACATTATAACTATGCTGCTGAGTTATTCTCACTTGCTGACGAAAATTCAATCAAACTTTATGTTTCTTCATTAACTTTTGCGAATGTAAATTATATACTATCAAAACAACTTTCCGCCGGTCAGGCCAGAAAAATGTTGTTAAAATTCAAGACTCTCATCAATGTATTATCAGTTAATGACAAAATTATTGAACTTGCTTTAGCTTCTGACTTCGCAGACTTTGAAGACGCCATTCAATATAACGCCGCAATTGAAAATGGCATAACGATTCTGCTGACCAGAAATCTTAAAGACTTTAAAAAAGCGGACATCACTATTCTAACGGCACAACAATTTCTTAAAGCAATAAACTAAAGTCAGCCAATATAGCAGCCAATCGGCGCGATGCCTGGCTTTTGTTTAATTTTCGTATCCGGTGGACATTTGCGCCTTTCTAATATCGTTTGGACCGGCATGGCGCCAGTTACCAAAACGTTAAGGACTTATCCTCAGAACCATCTAGCTTCCCTCCTTCAGCCCCCATCAAAACTCCACCTTTTTGTAGCCCACGCCCATTTTCATTTTTTTGGGAGGACCCGAGAAGTTTAATTTAACGCCCTTGGCGTCCGAGGCATCCTGACCTAAGGTTTTGGCCTCATAGTCCTTGCCCCGGTGTTTTAAATTGCTCCAGGGCACCAGCACGTTGATGGTGGAATTGTCCTTAAAATGAAACACCCCGCTCACAAATAAATTCATCACATCCGAAGCCAGTTCCATTTCTTCAATTTTCATGGCTTGCCCCTTCAAATAAAATTTTTCATTAATTTCGGTAAAACTAATGTCTTTAAAATCCCTGCTTCTGAACACGTATTTGCTGATGTTTTGAAGGGGTTCAAAGTTCATCAAACGGCCATCCAATAAAACCAGGCTTATCTCCCCGCTCATGCTGGAGCCTAAAATTTGTTTGTGTTCGTCGAGTGCGGCACTAAATCTGCCTTTCAAATTTAAGGTGCCGGACAAATGTTCTGCCCGAATAGATTCCTGACCAAAATTATTCATCTGTTCAAACAATTGGCTCACGTTTACATTACTTACCTGAATTTCAGAACTCAGTTGTTTCATGTTGGCCAATTTACCACGGGCTTCAAGTTTTCCTCCGCACAAATTCATGTCCACCTTCTTCAGGTAAAGCACCTGGTGCAGGTAATCGGCCCGAATGTTGGCCTGCGAAGCCAAAAGGCCATTTACTTTTAACTGTTTTGCTTTGATGTTCAATTGCAAATCCAAAGCATTGTTCGTTAAGGCACTTTTCTTTTTCTTTTTGGGTCGTATTGTAGCTTTGGCTTGTGTTTTGCCAAAGTAGGGACTGAGGTCAAATTTTTCGCTCACCAAATCGAGTCGGGCTTTTAAAACCGGGCTGTGGCCCAAAATGTAATTGGTAAAATTGCTTGCCCTGCCATTCATCACAAACAAACCCCCGTTACAAAATACCTTCAGTTGATTGAAGTCCAAATCTTGATTGCTTAAGGTGCTTAAACCGGTAAACTTAAAATACTGATGACTGTTTTTGGGTTGAAATTTAAAATTCTTAAAGTTCAGTAAAGCTTTCAATTGCGTTTCCTGACCTAAAAAATCGTTTTTATTCAATTTGTTGGCGGGTCCCGAGTACTTGATTTTGGCTGTGCACGAGCCTTCCATGTCGATGCGATTCGCAATGTCAAATTCAATCTTTTCCGCCTCTATGAGCAAGCCGGCTTCTATGTTAATGCGGGAGTTTCGTAAGCCGTTTAAAGTCACTGAGGCCGTAAATGGAAATTCGTAAATATTGCCACTGATGGGACTTACTTTAATCAATCCATGGTCTCCGTCACCAAACTGTTTTTGGGCATCGATGCTGAGTACTTTTAAATGGAAGGACAAATTGGAATAAGGGATTTTACTGTGGCCAATGGTAAGGTTGTTGTTGATACTGCTCACCTCGATATTTAAAATGGGCTCTCTTTTAGCGCCAAGTTTTACCACTATCAAGGCTTTGGCGTTAACCGGCTTTTGAACATGAAAATTCGATAATACTTTTTGCAGCTGAGGGTTAAGGGACTTGGCTACTGCGGGCACTTCGGCATTCGGACTTTCGACCCAGATGGCCAGGCGTTTTTCGGTTTTATAATGCATCAGGCAAACCGTTTTGTATTCGCGTTCATCAATTTTTACACTGGATGGAGGTAACACACATAAGGTGGCGAGATGCATGTTGTGCGAAAGAACGAGGTCAAGATTTAAATTGGCGTTCTTGAAAAAAGCGCCTTTTTCACTTTTAAAGATAAAGCCCCCGATTTTAGCTTTGCCCTTAATGCCGGCTATAAAGCCGTTTTCATTTTTATTTATAAGTAGTTCAATGTCGTTTAAGCTGAAGTTAAACCTTTGCCCTCTTTCCTCATTGATAAACGTGAAGGAGGTATTGCGTATTTTAATTTTTTTGAGGCTTAAATTCAAAATTTCTACTGCCGTTGCGTTTTTTGCGCAGTATCAGTTTTGCATCCTTAAGCGATACCTCTTTAATGCTTATCTGATTGTTAAGTAATTTTCGAATATTAAGGCTCAGGTAAATGGATCCTGCAGTAAGGAAAGGTTCTTTTGGCCCTTTGTAAACGCTGCTGCTGAGTTCAACATTTCGCAAACGGATGGTGGCGTGGGGCCAATTACTGAATATAGACAAT
>JALOMJ010000089.1 GCA_025455485.1 Bacteroidia bacterium
TAACCAAAGAACCATAGAAAATTATGAGCCCAATACATTTCCATATGAGATATGGCAATATTACCGAACAACAGATGCCAGCACCGGCAGATATTACAGCAACAGAAAATTTGTATTTGTAAACAGGGCCCTTGGGGACGATTGCCATCAATTGATACACAGTGATATGCCGGGTGAATTTAACAACCCAAGGTGGCAGTTTGATATTACCAGGAGAAACAATGAAGGCAAAGCCGATTTGGAAAATCAGACCCCCAATGGCACACAATTTAACCAATTCAACGAAATATACAGCAACCCACGTTAATGCTTATGCCTGAAACAAAAGTTGCTGTTGTTATTTTAAACTATAACGGCAAACACCACCTCCAAAAGTTTCTGCCTTCGGTTGTGGAACACAGTCAGGGTTATACCATTTATATTGCCGATAACTGCAGCAAGGATGACTCTGTAAGTTTTGTTAAAAGCTCATATCCAGAGATTCAATTGATCAACAATCCAAAAAATCTGGGCTATGCCGAGGGCTACAATCAGGCTTTAAAACATATTCATGCACAGTATTATATTTTGTTGAATTCGGATGTAGAGGTGAGCGCGGGCTGGATCGACACACTTTTGGAGGCCCTGGAGAACAACCCAGAGGCTGCCGCCTGTCAACCCAAACTACTCGACTACCGTAAACGGGATTTTTTTGAATATGCCGGTGCAAGTGGCGGCTACATTGACACCCTTGGTTATCCATTTTGCAGGGGCCGACTCTTCGATCAGCTTGAGCGCGATAATGCACAATACAACTCAAGCGTGGAAATTTTTTGGGCTTCAGGGGCTTGTTTATTGGTGCGCGCCGAAGTGTTTCATCGCGCAGGAGGATTGGATGGAGATTTTTTTGCTCACATGGAGGAGATTGACCTGTGCTGGAGGATAAAAAATCTGGGCTACTCCATTTTGGTTGAACCCCGCTCAACCGTTTATCACCTGGGAGGAGGCACACTTGAAAAACAATCCACAAAAAAAACTTACCTCAATTTCCGAAACAACTTCAGCACCTTGTTTAAAAACGAAAAGGGCAATAAACTCTTTTATAAAATACCCCTTCGGCTTGTGCTGGATGGAATAGCCGGTATAAAGTTTCTTTTTAGCGGACAGGTGCTCCATACCATAGCTATACTAAAAGCCCACTTTCACTTTTATCTCAGGATTCCTTCCCTGATAAAAAAGAGAAGACAAATTCGTTCATTGCCAGGTTTTCGGCATTCTAAAACGGGTGTTTACAAAGGAAGCATTGTGTTTGAACGCTATGTACTGGGTCGTAAAACATTCTCCGAATTAGAGCAGGGCTTTTTTTCTTAAAGCCAGCAAACACATCACGGTAATTATGCCATTCACGAGGATAAGTTCGTTACCTATCTGATATCCATCCGGATGGCTCATGGTGTATTGTTTCAAGGCATAACACAAAATTGGTCCGACAAGGCAAGCCAAAGGGACAAGCTTATCTTTTAGTTCAATTTTTGTAAACAATCCTATAAAAAACAAAGCCAAAAGGGGGCCGTAAGTGTAACCGGCCACCATCAGAATGGTTGTGATAATGGCTTGCTGGTTGAGTTGGTTAAACAACAAAATCATCAACCAAAGCAAAAAGGCGTATGCAATGTGAATCAGGATTCTGAATTTTGATTTTACGTTTGCTGAAACGGGCTTTTTTTCAATTTCTAAAATATCAATGTAGGTGGAAGTCGTCAGCGTGGTGAGCACACTGTCGGCACTGCTGAATGTAGCCGCTGTAAGTCCTATAATAAATACCATCCCTGCGAAAGTACCTAGATAGTTTAATGCAAGATTCGGAAACACCTTATCGGTAATCACCTTGCCACTTTGCCCATCCATTGGCAGTGGAATCCCCGCAAAATCATAGTATTGGTATAACAAGGCGCCAAGGGAAAGAAAACAAAGCGTAACCACCACCATGACGATACTGAACCAAAACATGTTACGTTGCGCCTCCTTAAGGTTTTTACAACTCAGGTTTTTTTGCATCATGTTCTGGTCGAGACCCGTCATGCATGCCGCAATAAAAACCCCACCAATGAACTCTTTCAAAACAAAATTGGTTTTATTTATCTTAAAAAAGAAAGTCTCTGAATAATCGGAAGCATAGATGCCTTTCACCGCATCAAAAAAGGAAAGGTTCATGCCCTTGATAAGAGCCACAATCGATAACACAACCCCTAACACCAAAAACAACGATTGAAACGTATCGGTAAACACCAGGGTTCTGATACCGCCTTTATAAGTATAGAGCAATATCAACAGCAGGATGAGTGAAACACTCCATTCAAAAGTGATCTTGTAGTCACCCATGCGGTCGAACACAAAAAACTGAATGACGCTGGCTGCTAAATACAAACGGCCGGCCGCACCAAGTAAACGCGAAAGAATAAAAAAAACAGATCCGGTTTTCTGGCTTACTCTTCCAAAGCGTTTTTCAAGATACTCATATACCGAAACCAGATTCATTTTATAATAAATGGGCAATAACACATGGGAGATAATAAAGTACCCTACAAAATAGCCAAACACCAGTTGCAGATAAGAGAAATGAGCGGTTCCAACTGTACCTGGAACTGAAATAAACGTTACACCGCTCAGAGAATCGCCAATCATACCAAACGCCACAAGGTACCAGGGCGATTGTTTATTGCCGATAAAATAGGTATTTGCCGTGCTGTTTCGGGAGGTAATCCAGCCAATGGTCAAAAGCGCAGCAAAATACAGCAGTATAAATAAAAGTATAGAAAACGGACTTAACACAATTTGCAAAAGTTTAAAATTAAAGCTTACAATTCTATCACCAAATGAATAGTTCTAAACAGTAAAAATTGAATAAACACACATTAATTTATGGCAACTTCACTCAGGCTTTTTAAGGCGCTAAAACCTAAGCCTGAAAATGTTTATTTTTGGCTCACCGTGTTCGTGATATCAAACAAATTTTAATTAGACTTTAATGCATCTATGTTCTTAAAAAAACGGCTGTTGAATTTGTTTTTGCTCTATTCAGCTGTGCTCAATGCTCAAACAGATACTTCCAAATTCGAACGAATCAGCTCCGGCATCGTTAAGTCAGCCCCCTTTTGCGAGCCCTTTGTTTCAGAACTCGAGAATTACAAACCTCAAGCAGCCGCTATTTACGCCAGCAACGTCGAAGAATACGACCTCGGCAATACCGGCAAAGAGGCGAAACTGTTTCAATACATTGCCGCCGGTTTTGAAGTGCCCTTTTACAGAAAATACATGTACAAGGGCAATCAACTGGTTCAGGCCTTTGCCTGTAGCGCTGTATTTAGTTTTCATCTGTTTTGGGATCCACTGGAATTAAGCAAATCACCCATTTTAAATACCGACTATCGACTCGGCGCCCTCTGGCTAAAATATATTCGGTTTTATGAAGGTTCCTGGTTAAAAAATTATTCCGTTAAACTATCCCCAATCAACCATGAGAGCACCCACATTGGCGATGACCTAACGATTTACAGGATTGACCAGAACTATCCTATCACACGAGTAAACGTATCCTACGAATACAGTGAAATTGATTTTACCATAAACGACCCCAACGGCAGCTTTGAACAAAATCACTCTCTTCGCTTGGGGTTGCTTTACCGAATTAACAAAGGCGATTATTATTCCATCAACGAAAAGGACGGAGATCCCAGCCTGGCCAAACCTTCAGGCTCGAGAACAGAGTTGTTTGCGGGTTACAATTTTATCAGAAGTCGTGGCATTTTAACCTGGAAAAAATGGAGAAACGTGATCTCTGCAGAATGGAGAAGCCGGATGAAATACAATTATCCAATGTTCACCACGGTGAATGGAATTGTTCATTCGGAAGAAGTGGGACAGGAAAGGGTTAACCATTTTGCTCTATATTTCGGATACAAACACGTGAAAGCAAAAGGTCCAACCATTGGCATGTACCTACACGCTTACACCGGTTTAAATCCCTACGGGCAATTCAGAAACCGCAGCCACTTTAACAGTTATGGCTTTACGTTTATTATGGAATAAACTATGTCCATTCCAGGCATTTATATACTAGTATTGATTAACTTTAAGCACTTTGGAATTCAGCTCTAAAATTATCGAACAGGCCGTTGAAGCCTTTGCCCAACTGCCCGGAGTGGGTAAAAAAACCGCCTTACGTTTTGTACTGCACGTTATCAAACAAGACAAAGCCGATAGCGAACAACTGAGCGACATCATCCGACGTTTAAAAACCGACCTGCGTTTTTGCTCCAACTGCCATAACATTGCCGAAACCGAAATCTGCGGCATTTGCAGCAATCCATCAAGAGACGGCAGCACCATTTGTGTGGTGCAGGATTACCGGGATGTAATGGCCATTGAAAACACCGGACTCTATCGCGGGCAATACCATGTTTTGGGCGGACTCATCTCCCCTATTGAAGGCATTAGTCCTTCGGCATTAAACATCGAAAATCTGGTCAATAAACTTCAATCCGGTAAAGTTCAAGAAATAATTCTTGCCCTCAACGCTACCATGGAAGGCGAAACCACTTCATTTTATATTTTCCGAAAAGTGGCCCCTTTCAACATCAGATTAAGCGCCATTGCCAGGGGCCTTGCGGTTGGTGATGAGCTGGAATATGCCGATGAAATTACCCTTGGACGGTCCATCCAAAACCGAATTCCTTTTGAATCGGCCCTTAAAAAATAGAAGAACATGATCAAACCATGCCGCGTAAAATAGAAATATGCAGCATTGATAATTTTAATGAAGTCCAACACTACATTCTGCAATTTGAGTTAGATGGAAGGCATGTTTACAAAGATGAATTTCTGACACTCACTATTGCTTCCAAACTCGTGTCTTTTGGGCGTATTCGCGAACACAAATCCTGCTCAGAAATGTGCTCTTTAGCTGTGATTGAATCTGAAAGGCTAAAAGGGTATGGCAAGGCACTTACTACCGCTTTAATTCAAAAAGCAACTCAACCCATTTTCTTAGTCAGCGTTATTCCTTATTACTTTGAGGGCTTTGGTTTTTACATTTGCACAGAGTATCCTGAGGAGATTCAAGAAAAATTAAAGTATTGTAACGAATCGTTGGCTGTAAATGAAAAATACGTTGTAATGACCAATCAAAACATGCCTACCCAATACTAAAATCTTCTCACAATTTCCCTGCTAAATCGTCACCCATTTTGCCCCTAAAACGCCAAGCAGTCAGGCGAAAACACCATTTTCCCGACGAAATTTCAGGTTTTTAAACTTGGAACGGCTTATGCATTGCTAAGGCAAATTACACACCATGAACCTGAATAATTATACCATCAAATCGCAGGAAGCCATTCAGCAAGCCTTACAAATTGCTTCGGCCAACGGTCAGCAAGCCATTGAACCTGCGCACATTCTCAAAGGCATTTTAGAAGTGGATGAAAACGTAACACCTTTCCTGCTTAAAAAACTCAATATCAATCCGGCTTCGTTCACAAAAACGGTGGACAGCATGATACAATCCTTACCTAAAGTCAGCGGAGGTCAACCCTATTTATCAGGGGCTTCAAACACCGCCATGGGCAAAGCCAGCACTTACCTTAAAGAATACAAGGACGATTATATCTCCATAGAACACCTGCTTTTGGGTCTCTTGCATTCCGGCGACGCTGTAGCTTCCCTGATGAAAGATTCAGGCCTGAAAGAAAAAGAATTAAAATCGGCCATAGCTGAATTACGAAAAGGAGAAAGGGTCACCAGCCAGTCGCAGGAAGAAACCTATAACTCTTTGAACAAATACGCGATTAATCTCAACAAACAAGCTCAGAGTGGAAAGCTAGATCCTGTTATTGGCCGCGATGAAGAAATTCGCCGTGTGCTTCAAATCCTTTCCCGTCGCACCAAAAACAATCCTATTTTAGTTGGAGAACCCGGTGTAGGTAAAACCGCTATTGCAGAAGGTTTGGCGCACCGTATTATAAGCGGTGACGTTCCTGAAAATTTAAAAAGCAAACAAGTGTTTTCTTTAGACATGGGTGCTTTGATTGCCGGTGCTAAATACAAAGGTGAGTTTGAAGAACGTTTAAAATCCGTTATTAAGGAAGTGGTGGGCAGCAACGGAGAAATTATTTTGTTTATTGATGAGATTCATACCCTGGTTGGTGCCGGCGGCGGAGGCGAAGGAGCCATGGACGCTGCCAATATTTTAAAACCCGCACTTGCCCGGGGTGAATTGCGGTCAATAGGCGCCACCACTTTAAACGAATACCAAAAATATTTTGAAAAAGATAAGGCACTTGAACGCCGGTTTCAAAAGGTAATGGTGGATGAACCTTCAGCCGAAGATGCCATTTCCATCTTACGGGGTATTAAAGAAAAATACGAAACCCACCATCATGTGCGCATCAAAGATGAAGCCATTATTTCAGCAGTAGAATTAAGTCAACGTTATATCAACGACCGTTTTTTACCGGATAAGGCCATTGACCTCATGGACGAAGCCGCTTCCAAGTTACGCATGCAGATCAATTCTATGCCTATTGAACTCGATGAAGTGGAACGCAAAATCATGCAACTGGAAATTGAACGCGAAGCCATCAAACGCGAAAAGGAAGAGAAAAAAGTAGCGGAACTCAACAAAGAAATTTCTGAGCTTCAGGACAAGCGAAATGCCCTCAGAGCAAGATGGCAATCGGAGAAAGAGGCGATTGAAAACGTACAGAAAATTAAAACCCAAATAGAGGAATTAAAGCTTAGCGCCAGCAATTTTGAAAAACAAGGGGATTACGGTAAAGTGGCCGAAATCCGCTACGGAAAAATAAAGGATGCAGAGGCCAAATTGCTGGAGTTGGAGAACAAGCTGGGTGAGGCCAAAGCCAGCGGTTCACAGCTTTTAAAAGAAGAAGTGGACAGCGAAGACATTGCGGCGGTAATTAGTGCCTGGACCGGCATTCCGATTAAAAGCATGCTTCAAAGCGAAAAAGAAAAGCTCTTGCACCTCGAAGAAGAACTGCACAAACGTGTAGTTGGTCAGGATGAGGCCATCAGCGGCATAGCTGACGCGGTTCGCAGAAGCCGTGCCGGTTTGCAGGATGCCAAACGGCCTATTGGTTCCTTTATTTTCCTTGGAACAACCGGTGTTGGTAAAACAGAATTGGCCAAAGCATTGGCCGACTTCTTGTTCAACAACGAAAATGCCATGACACGCATTGACATGAGCGAATACCAGGAGAGGCATGCCGTAAGCCGTTTGATAGGATCACCTCCCGGTTATGTGGGGTATGAAGAAGGTGGACAATTGACAGAGGCAGTAAGACGAAAACCATACAGCGTGGTGTTGCTCGATGAAATTGAAAAAGCCCACCCCGATGTGTTTAACATCCTGCTTCAGGTGCTTGACGACGGGCGTTTGACCGATAATAAGGGAAGAACCGTGAATTTCAAAAACAGCATCATTATCATGACCAGCAACATTGGTTCACACATCATTCAGGAGAATTTTGAGAACATGGACGAATTCAATAAGGATGAAATTGTTGCAAAAACCAAGACAGAAGTATACGATATGCTGAAAAAATCCATAAGGCCCGAATTTTTAAACCGTATCGATGAAGTCATCATGTTTGAGCCTCTGAATCGCGATCAGGTAAAAGAAATTGTGATGTTGCAATTCAAAGGCATACAACATCAATTGGAAGAACAAGGATTTAAAATATCCATCACTCCTGAAGCAACCGATTGGTTATCGCAGTTGGGCTACGATCCGCAATTTGGTGCCAGACCTGTGAAAAGGGTGATTCAGAAACAGATTTTGAACGAACTTTCCAAACAACTGCTGGCCGGCACGATTACCAAGGAACAAGATATTGTACTGGACATGTTCGACAATAAATTTGTGTTTATGAACAAAAAAAATCTGGTGAAATAATCTCCCAACAATTAAATAAGCATCCACCCTCAAGGTTGGGTGCTTTTTTATTTCAAAAAAACTCTGAAATTATCATTGTAAATGAGAAGCCACCGTAAACCTACTCTCAGCGACTAGCAGTCAAAATTCAGCGCGATAACTATGTCATTCTTTATCTTTAACACAAATTCAATTACTATTCTTTGACAACACACGCTTTAGAATAGATTTAGTGATTGCTTATTCAAATTTATCCTGAATCTTTCGAATGGCATTTACTACAATAATACGTGGCAAAAACCTCATCACATTTACTAAAAACGCATTAATAAGTCCGGGTATTGCAACTGGTTTACCCGATAACATGGCCTGGTAGCCATATTCAGCCACATGCTTGGCCGAAGTAAGTTTTTTTCCTTTTATGACTTTACTTTCATGTTGAAAAGCGGCTTCCTGAAAACCACTTTCAGTTGGTCCGGGACAAAGGGCTGTAACCGTAATGCCTTTGTCTTTCAATTCATTGCTGATGGCTTCAGAAAAATGCAAAACATAGGCTTTGCTGGCATAATAGGATGCCATAAGAGGGCCGGGCATAAAGGCGGCAATTGAGGCCAGATTCATAATCTTTCCCCCACCCTGAGCAATCATGTCGTTTACAAAAAGTTTACAAAACTGCGTTAAAGCCACCATGTTAAGTTCAAGCATTTGCTCCGTTTTTTGCCAATCGCTTTCGTAAAAAAAACCAAAGTCTCCAAAACCCGCATTATTGATGAGGTAATCAATACGAATCTTGTCTTTTTTAATCTCCTGATAAACTTCCAACGCGGCATCTTTGTTGGAAAGGTCTTTCGAAATAATCTTAACCTGAATGGCATGTGTTTTTTCCAGCTCTTCTTTTATCGAGGAAAGTTTATCAAGGGAGCGTGCCACCAAAACAAGATGACCGCCTTTAGAGGCATGAATTTTAGCTAGTTCGAGGCCTATCCCACCGGAAGCGCCTGTAATAAGTGCTGTTTTAGACATAGCTGCAATATACGCATGAAAT
>JALOMJ010000216.1 GCA_025455485.1 Bacteroidia bacterium
TTTGCCTTTGAGCGTGTAGGCCTTTTTGCCGGCGATTACTCCTGAGCAGAAATACAAGGAAATACCCAGGCCGGCGCAAAGCAGAAGATTCAATTCCGGCAAAACTTCCTCTGCATCTTTGCCCTTCTCCACCATATCAATACCCAGGAGCACAAAAAGCAATGCAGAGAGCAGCATTAATGGAAAACGCGAAAAGGCGTCCCATGCGTTTTTACTGAGGTAAGCGAGTGAGGGGAGTTTCATGCGCATGTGTTTTAAATTCTATTTAAGTGAAACGCCGGAGAAGTTCAACTATTGCCCTTATTCCGGTGTTTTGTTCCTTCTCATAATGAATACCTACTCCTCTTCAATGGCCTCAATGCCCCGATCCCTTAGTTTTGCCAATCCCTCTTTCATGGCTTTTACCCGTTCAGGGGTATGGGCTTGCCAAACTATAATTTCCCTACTGATAATGCAAATTTCTCGATTCGAACTTTATAGGTATACCGTATCGCTATTAGCCGCCTTGTATTACTTACTTCGCGCTGCTACAAGGATTTCGATGGAGCTCAGAGCGCAAATAATAAATATCTCATTTAAAAAATAGAGGATGGCTATTCCTGTTAACAAAGGATAGTATTGAATCACCAGTGCAATTGTTAAAACACAATAAAGTAAATTGGCTATACCAATAAGTCGGATAAAAGGGGACTTAGGTCCTTTTAAAAACAAAAAACAGAGCGTGGAATACAAACAAAAACAAAATGCTATAACTGAAAGATAAGTTAATACTGTTTTAGGCATGCCAAAATACATGTTAAATTCCCTCAATACTACAAACAGGAAAAACGCAGTCGTTAATGCGCCCAAACTATCCATAAGAAAAAGGGTCCTTTGATTTTCTGTAAAATACTTTATGAGTCGGTTCATTAATTTGTTCTCTTAAATCAATTTTTAATTTTTGATTGGTGTTCGAGAAGCTGCATTTTGTCCCGGTGGCGCCAGTTGGCTGTTATGTGCCGTAAATTTTATCTGGCGTTGTGTTGACCAAAACTAATAGAAGTAAACCGTCCGTCATCGAAAATGTACACTGTTCCTTTGGTATAATCATCATTGTCGTCGGTCTGTCCCCAAGTCCACAGTGCGTCCGTTTTTGAAACTGGCTCACCATTTGGGCCTTTTGTCAACCTGGGTGGATAGTGAACCAATGGTAAACCTTTTTCTGTTTTTATTAATTCAGTTCTCACAACTCCGGTGCCTTTAAAAAAGAGCACTAAATAGTTCTCATAGTCTGGCCAGTCAATGCCTTCGTCTTTAATTTTTGTCGTGTCGTGGCCCCAGATTACGAAGTCAAGAAAACCATTTCCATCGAAGTCACCCGCAGTGCACTGCGTGAATTTCGTCAACCTGTATTTCGAAACACCAATATTTATCAACAAATTAAGGCAGGTGTCGAGGTCGCCAAAACAATAAGTCGCACCGATAACGTCCGTAATTTTTTTTGGTGAGTCTTTTGCCTGCAGTCTTAGAGGAGAATCATTTTTTACCTTTTCACTTAGGTCCAGTTGCTGTCCCTTTGTGAGAAGTCCGAAAATAAAAATTAAAAGAAGAAGCCAAGCTGTTCTCATATTATATATTCTCACGTCTGGGATTTATGGCACATAACTTCCCGCTAAGTGCAATAAAATCGCTTGCAAGCAATTGAAAGCACTTGTTCTAATTAGTAATTTTTGTTGCTACGTATCCCTACTACCTCTGCCCATACACAATAATGGAGGCCTGGCCCAGCACATTGGCTTTGATGTTAAACCCAATTAAAGCGCAGCCCGCGTTTTTATCGAGTTCCAATTTGGTTTTTAAGGCGTACACGGTAATAATGTATCTGTGCGCCGGACCCGGAGGAGGACAAGGACCCATGTAGCCCATAGCGCCTCCATCGTTCAAAGCCTGTATGGCATTTTTGGGTAATTTTTTTCCTGATGGATTTCCGGCATCGGTTTTTAACTCCGTTGTGCCCGAAGGAATGTTGTACACCACCCAGTGCCAAAACCCTGAACCCGTTGGCGCATCGGGATCGTATACCGTAACAGCAAAACTCTCGGTGCCCGCAGGGGCATTTTCCCAGCTCAACTGCGGACTTTCTCCATCGCCGTTGCAGCCAAAACTGTTGGCGTATTGTTTGGCCTTAAATTGTCCCCCAAGGTCCTTGCTTTTTAAGGTAAAGGTTTGGGCACTCATTCCTATGCTCATGAGCATCAGGAAAAAACTAAAAACTTTTGATTTCATGGTTATGGGTTTGAAGGTTTAGAAGGTTTTGAAGGTTTAGAAAGTACTTTGTGTAAAGTTTATGAGGAAGATAAAAATAGGGAAAAAAGACTAAAAACCAAGTGTTCTTGCTTTGGTATATTTCAATACTTTAGTTCCTCACTCAAAAAACCAAAACCATGAAAATATTAAAATGGGTACTTATTGTCATTGGTATTCTTATTGCCATACCACTTATAGTTGCCTTGTTCCTGCCTAAGGATTATGCGGTAACACGCGAGGTCATCATCAACAAACCCAAAGATCAGGTGTTTGCTTATGTGAAGTCCTTAAAAAACCAAAGCAACTGGGCCACCTGGAACCAAATGGACCCCAACCAGAAAAACGAATACAAAGGGGAAGATGGAACCCCTGGTTTTATTCATTCCTGGGTGGGTAATCCGGAAAATGTTGGCAGCGGAGAACAAGAAATTGTAAAAATATCCGAAGGTGAGCGCATCGATTTTGAACTGCGTTTTACAATCCCCTTTGAAAGCCAATCCCCTGCCTGGATTACCACCGAAACCGCCGGTGACAATCAAACCAAAGTTACCTGGGGCATGAGCGGCACCATGCCTTACCCCATGAACTTTATGCAGGTGTTCATGAACATGGAGAAAATGATTGGCACCGAG
>JALOMJ010000217.1 GCA_025455485.1 Bacteroidia bacterium
GCAGAAAAAGTAAATTCGGTGTACTTAAACATCACACCGTAAAATAATTTTTGTTTTGATTGCAACGTGCTGGCATAGAAATTAACAAACGCTCCTGCATCGTATAGTTTTTTGCCATTGCTCAGCACAGCTATAAAGGCATTTGGCGCCGTGGCATATACATTGAAATTATAGGTGCCCAAAATGCCTAAACCCATTTGTTTTGAACTCAGCCGGTACTCATAGTGCAAAGAAACATCGGCGTTATAAAGTGCAAGCGTATTGATGTAGAATTCATTTTGAAAATTTATCCTGGAGGGGCCTTCTTTTCTTTCAGGGCGAACATTTCCAGCCTGGTAAAGATCTTTTTCAGAAGCATGAAATACTTGGGTCCGCCCATTATGGAAGGCTATTAAAAGAACCTTATCCACAGGTATTTCATTTGAAAACTTGCCAACCATATAGGTTATTTTTTGCTGACTGATCTCACTTACTTTTCCTTCAAGCTTCTGACCATCCAGAAGGTAGATTTTGTCCTGTGCGTTTAATCGCAGACAAATCAATAACCCAAAATACACTAAGTGCCATTTCATCTTATCAAATTTATGAAAAAGAGAACATTCCGTTGCTTTAAAGGCTGATTTCTGTGCGTGCTTATTTTGCTCTGAACAGCAATCTTGTTATATTTATGCTTTGAAAATGATTTATGGGATGTAGCAGTGGATGTGGTACCGGAACCAATGCAATACCTGCGGGTTGTGGCAACAACGGTGCCTGTGGTACAGGAGACAGTTGCAACAAACTCTCTGTCTTTGATTGGTTGGGTAATATGGCTTTACCTCACGGGCAAAAGCCATTTGATATCGTAGAAGTGCGTTTTAAAAACTCACGTAAGGAGTTTTTCCGCAACGCGGCTAATTTAAGTTTACATGTGGGCGATGTGGTGGCGGTTGAAGCTAACTCGGGTCATGATATCGGAACCGTGTCACTTACCGGCGAACTGGTGCGGCTTCAAATGAAAAAACGCAACCAAAACGCCGACAGTGAAGAAATAAAAAAGGTGTACCGAAAAGCCAAACAAGGTGATTTGGACAAATGGATAGAAGCACGCTCTCTTGAAACCAGCAGCATGTATAGAGCACGCACCATTGCTTTGAATCTTGGCCTGGAAATGAAATTGAGTGACGTGGAATACCAGGGGGATAAATCTAAAGCAGTGTTTTATTATACAGCCGAGGCCCGTGTTGATTTTAGGGAACTCATCAAAGTACTGGCCGAAGAATTTAGAGTACGCATTGAAATGCGGCAGATTGGGGCCCGGCAGGAGGCATCACGACTTGGGGGTATTGGTTCTTGCGGCCGTGAACTCTGCTGCAGCACCTGGTTAACCGATTTCCGGACAGTGAGCACCAGCGCAGCACGATACCAGCAACTTTCTTTAAATCCGCTTAAACTGGCCGGACAATGTGGTAAATTAAAGTGCTGTTTAAACTACGAGCTGGATGCTTATGCTGAAGCACTTAAAGAATTTCCTGATTTAGATGGAAAACGCCTTAACACCAAAAAAGGTGAAGCCTTTCTTCAAAAAACTGATATTTTTAAACGCATGATGTGGTTCAGCTACAAAAGCGACCCCAGTGTTTTGATACCTATGGATATAAAGGCGGTCAAAATTATTTTAGAAGCGAACAAAAACGGAGAACAACCCGAAGAATTGGTGGCCAGTAAAGTGTTTGTTGAGAAGCCAATCGCCATTGAACCCTCATTCTCTAATCAGGCAGGTGAAGAAAGTTTGACCCGCTTCGATAAAAAACGTCCACAAAAAGGTAAGGGCGGCAGTGGACAAGGATCGCAGAGACAAAAACAAAATCAAAACCAGAGAAACAAGGCAAAAGGCCCAAAGCCCGAAAACACAAAACAGGCATCTTCAGATAACCGCCCCAATCGCGGACCGGGAGGCCAAAACCGGTCTAGACCACGGAACCCAAACAAACCCACTCAGCCACGCAATGACCAAAAACAAAATCCAAAAAATAAGCCGGATCAGTAGTTTGCTGCTTGCTTTGTTCGTGTTGGTTTCCTGCAATAATAATGTTGTTTACAGAGAGTACCATGCCTTTGAAGAAAACCAATGGTACGCAAAAGACAAAGCCGTGTTTGAATTAGACATCAATGATACCCAAAGTTTGAATACCATTTCGCTGATGGTGCGTCACGCTGATGGTTATATGTTCAGCAACATCTATTTGTTTGTAACCACAACTTACCCCGATGGCAATGTAAAAACAGACACGATGGAAGTTATGCTTGCTAGTTCGAAAGGAGAATGGCAGGGCGATGGCGCCGGAGACATATTTGATTTAAAAGTTCCTATTAAAAAAAATGTAAGATTTCCGTTAAGCGGTCATTATAAATTTGAATTTACTCAGGCCATGCAGGCCGACCCGCTTCCCTTGATTATGGATTTTGGGTTTGAAATAAAAAAATCAACAGCTAATTAGCTAACTTCAGGCGCCTTTTATTTTTTTAATAAAGCATTCCAGCCCTGCGCTGTTATTTCATGCACCGTGCCCGATTTGGATACCATTAAGCACCCTTTTTCAATATTGGTCATGTGTCCGATAATTGAAATATCCATAGAATTTTTTATCTTATCGTAATCCTTGGTATCAATTGTAAATAAAAGTTCATAATCTTCTCCTCCGCTTAAGGCGCAAACGGTTGGGTCGAGATTAAACTCACGGGCAGTATCGTAAGTGAGGGAATCAATAGGTATTTTTTCCTCGTACAATTCTACACCAAGTGAGGATTGGCTGCAAAGATGAAGGATCTCGGAGGATAAGCCATCACTAACATCAATCATGGCAGTAGGGGTAATTTTTAATGCCTCAAGCAATTCAATAATATCACGCCGAGCTTCGGGTTTCAGTTGCCGTCGGGTTGTAATTTCGGATTTTCTTTAAAGACGGCTTTTTCTCGCTCCAAAACCTGTAAACCCATGTAAGCACCACCCAAATCCCCGCTTACGCAAAGTAAATTGCCTTGTTTTGCGCCATTCCTGTAAACAAGTTTTTCCTTTAATGCGGTGCCAATGGCAGTAATACTGATC
>JALOMJ010000090.1 GCA_025455485.1 Bacteroidia bacterium
GGATTACGGTATTATTTTGCGAACGGTTTGGTGGCCCACTGGGGTTTGCGCACCCATTATGCAGTGGCCTATAATTTTGAATTTGGACTGGGATACAGATTTTATTTAAATGCAAAGTAAACTTGCTTACATAGGGCTCTTGTTTTTATTTTTTGCCGCTTGCAACAAAGAAACTGCGCCCGATTGTTTTAAAAAGTCGGGATCAGAAACCACAGTAGTACGGTATACTTCAACCTTCTCAACAATAATCTTAAACACGGATGTGGATGTGGAACTTTTTCAAAGTCAGGAAACGCGCATTGAGATAACAGGAGGGAAAAATTTGATTCCTAAAGTAGAGACCAATGTGAATGACAACACCTTGGAAATAGACAACACAAACACTTGCGATTTTGTGCGGGGTTACAAAAAGAAAATTAAAATGAAAATATTTACACCGTATGTGAGAACTATTCGAAACAAAGGGGTGGGTAACATTCAGATGCCCGATAAATTTATTCAGGACAGTTTAGAGGTATTTTCAGAAAGTGTGGGCGATATCATGATCAATGGAGAATTTGGTGAATTGGTCAGCAGTTCCGGTTCTCACGGAGATGTTTATGCCAAGGGTAACGCCAAACGTTTTTTTGTTTACATCACCGGAACAAATTATGTGAAAGCACTGGATCTTTTATGTGATTATGTTTATGTAAACAATTATGGTTTGGGCGACACGCATATTAATTTATCTCAAACCACTTTGTTTCAGTACCTGATAAGAAGCGAGGGAAATATTTATTATTCCGGGAACCCACAGCAATTTGAAAACCTCGAAAATTCCAATGCTAAAGGGAAACTGATTCAGTTACCTTAAAAAGTGAGGTTGAATGCGTTAAAATTAGTAACTGCCGACTAATTTCTTACAGCCTGCTTCTATCGACTCAATGTTTAACCACAGAGTACACAGAGTAAAGCACAGTGTTACACAGAGTATATTTTCTTGGTGAAACTAGTGCGTTGAGTGCCTTAGTGGTGTAATTCCGAATTGCCGTGTGAAATACGCCACGAATTCCACCAATTGCACAGATAGAGGCAAAATTTCACGAATAGGGTTCAAGGTTTAAAAGGTTGAAGGTTCTATGCTGCCGACTTCTTTAACCACAGTGTACACAGAGTAAAGCGCAGTGTTACACAGAGTATATTTTTCTTAGTGAACCTTAGTGCACTGTGTGCCTTAGTGGTGTAATTCCGAACTGCAAACTACCGACTGCCGCTGCCTATTGAATTCTTATGACTAGCCTCTTACGACTTAAGACTAATATTTAAACCATTTTACTTCGCTTCACAAGATAGGTGTGCAACACCAGATCAAATCCTTTGCTGATGTCAGCTTCTATAAAATCTATTTTAAACTGAGAACATTTCAGTTTTAAGGCTTCGTTGAATTGATGCAGACTTTTTGTATAAGCTTCCCGCACTTGCGATGGATTAAGCTTCACTTCCAAACCACTTTCAAGGTCAATAAAATGATGTGGTTTGTTTTCAAATTCAAAATCTAATTCTTTCGCTTTATCTGTCACATGAAAAAGCACCACCTCATGTTTACGGTAACGCAAATGTTGAAGAGCGGAAAAAAGTTCCTCGCTGTTCTCGGCACTTTCAAACATGTCGCTGAAAATAATCACCATCGATCTTTGGTGAAGTATTTCGGCCAATTGATTTAAGGCCAATGCGGCCGATGTTTGTTTGGCAGGACTTTCGTAATTCAACAGACTTTCCAATTCATTCATTAGAATTTTTTTCTGAACAGGACTTCCTTTGGCCGGAATGTGTTTCAGAAGGTCATCAGCAAAGGTGCTTAAACCCGGGGCGTCTCTTTGGTGTTTTAAAAGTTCAATTAAGGCCGCTGCTGCTTCAATAGAAAACCTAAGTTTGTTATTTGTTTGATCTTTAGGGAATTGCATGCTTGCAGAGCAATCCAACACCAATTGACAGCGCAAGTTGGTTTCTTCTTCGTAGCGTTTTACAAACAGTTTCTCTGAACGGGCGTAGAGTTTCCAGTCGATGTGCCGGGTGCTTTCCCCACTGTTATAAAGTCGGTGCTCGGCAAATTCTACCGAAAATCCATGCAAGGGACTTTTGTGCAAGCCGGTAATAAAACCTTCAACTACCTGTTTTGCAAGTAGTTCCAAGTGAGAAAGGGAGTTTTGGCGGGAAGGGTTTATTAACATTGCTCGGGTGTAAATATCCCCATAAATGCCGTAAATACTGCAATTAAGCTGAACTTTTTTTGATTAACTTCGTAAAAACTGTCAATACTATCGACGAATGTGCTTTTTTTAACGATGAATATCAGATTGTGCTTCTTGTTCTTGCTTGGTTTGGGTATTCGTTCAACCGCACAAGTGGATACCAGTTTTTGGTTCGTGGCTCCGGATGTTTCTGCCATAATGGGAGATACTTCGGTTAAATTGCATCTGCAGAGTTATGATCTTTCAACCGTGGTGTATGTTACGCAGCCTGCGAATCCATCCGGCATTAACTTTTCTGTTTCTTTAAACAGCAATTCACAACTCAGCATAAGTCTGTCAGCTTCCCTGGCAGCACTCGAATCGAGTCCAACCAATTCGGTGAGCAACAAAGGCCTGTACATTAGTTCAAAAGAAAACATTTCAGTGTATTATTCATTTGGAGCTTTAAACAACAGGGAAATGATTTCTTTGAAGGGCAGCAAAGCATTGGGTACAGATTTTTATACACCCATTCCTACGTCTACCGCAGTGCTAACTCAAACAGTACCCGATGGTGGCGTTGGGTTTGATGTGGTGGCTACACAAACCGGGGTAACCACCATATTGATTACGCCCCGGGCAAATTGCATAGGTAGAAACAAAAACATCACCTTTGTGCGCACATTGAACTACGGTGAAACCTTCTCGGTTCGCGACAATAATTCAGTAAATCCCAGCGAGCTGTCGGGTTCAATCATTTCATCTGATAAACCATTGGCCGTTACCATTAACGGTCCGATCAGAACCACCAGCACCTGTGCTTCTTATTTTGCCGACCAAATCACGTCCAGTAATAACATTGGAAAAGAGTATGTGGTGCTGAAAGGAAATAGTGCAGTAGACATTGCTTATATTTTAGCACCATCTAACGCAAGCAGTTTTACAGTCAGCAGCGCCAATACCGGGTTTAATTGGTTAATAAACGCCGGCGAAACTTACTCGGTACCCATTACGGATGCAATTACTTACATAAAATGTGATAAGCCTGTATACATTATTCACGCCTCGGGATACGGCTGTAAACTCAGCGCCGCACAACTGCCGCCTGTTTTTTGTGCCGGTTCTTATACGTCTGCATTCACCCGTTTATATAGCGATTCTCTTCACCTGAATTTGGTCACACGCACAGGATTTCAATCCAGCTTTACACTTACCAGCAATTCGAATACGGTTCCCCTGTCCGGTTTAAGCTTCACCACAGTGCCCGGGAGTAATGGCGAATTGGTGGCAACAAGAGTTTTTTTCTCCACCTTAAGCATACCTGTTGGCGCGAATGTGCAATTAAAGAATGCGCAGGATTTGTTTGGTTTATCGGTACACAATGGAAATACCATTTCAGGCTCGGCCTATGCTACCGCTTCAGAGTTTGCAGTGCGCCCCTTTGTGTTTGCCAACGTTATTCCTACAGCCACTGTTTGCAGTAACACACAATTCACCTTAAATGGTGTGATTGGTGGAGGCCCATTAACCGGGGCATGGAATGTGATTAATGGTTTTGGAAGTTTAAGTTCTCCTGCATCGCAATTTACCAACAACATTTACACGCCTAATCCTTTGGACACAAACACAAGTCCGGTAAAGTTGGTGCTCAGTTCAAGCGGCATATGCCCTAACAGAAGTGATACCCTGCATTTGACTGTAAGGCAGGCTCCCATTGTAGCAGCGGGTTCCGATTTTATCAGTTGTTCGAATAACCCCAGTGTGCAACTTAGCGGAACCATTTATGGCATCACCAACCTGGGCTTTTGGCAGGTATTGCCTCCTGCAAATGGTACGTTTTCTCCAGACAACAGCCAGTTTGCCCCGGTTTACTCACTTTCAACCAGCGATCAACTTCTCAATCAATTGCAGTTTGTATTAACCAGCACCAACAATGCAGGTTGCAATGCTGTGCGTGATACAATAAAAATACTGATGAACCATCCTGCCACGGTAACAGCACATCCATTTACACCCATTCCAAAATGCGCCAACAATGCCTCCGTATTCCTAAATGGCGCAGTAAACGGCACCTTAACAACCACAGGCATCTGGAGCAGCAGTGGCACCGGTTTGTTTGTACCAAACAATTTATCACTCATTAATAATTATTTTCCAAGCGCTCAGGATATTAATACCGGCAGTGTTTGGCTGAAACTCAGCAGCACAAATAATCAGCAATGTTTTCCGGTTTCGGATAGTGTAGAAATTACGTTTGTTCAAGCACCACAAGTAAACGCAGGTCTTGATTTAAACTCCTGTGTTAACAACCCAACGGTTAATCTTAGTGCCGCCATCATGGGCTCCGTTACAACTACAGGCATTTGGTACGGCGGCGCCGGCGTTTTTTTGCCCAACAACACATCCAACAACGTCACCTATTCAGCCAGTCCGTCAGAAGTGGCTTCAGGAAGTGTAGCGCTCAGTTATAGCACCACCAACAATGGTTTGTGCGCTGGAGTTTCTGATCAATTGCTGCTAAACTTTCAGGCCAAACCAACCGCCAGTTTTGAGGTGAATTCGGTTTGTTTGAACCAATCTACTGTTTTTAAAGACGCCTCATTCAATGCTTCTCCCCTGGCTGTAGTGAACGGATGGTATTGGAATTTTGGTGATGGCTCGGCTATCAACCCAAATACAAATCCTATTCACACCTATGGCTCGGTGGCTGAATACACAGCTCAACTGATTGTTCGAAATTCTTTTAATTGTTACGATACGGCACAAAAGGCAATCACACTATTTGCATTGCCGCAATCCGATTTTACGGTAGATAGAGCCTGCTCGGGGTCGGCCCAACAAATTATTTTTAAGGACCAATCCTCTATTGCCCCGCCGGATGTGATTCCGGCCACCGGCTATTACTGGGATTTTGGAGGGTTTGGCGTTTCGAATGCCAAAGACACCGTGATTGTTTTTCCTTCAGAAGGTATCTACAACATCACACACATTGTAACTTCAAACAATGGGTGTAATGCCATCTCTGTAAAATCTATTACCATTACACCGCGACCCGAGGCCAGATTTATATTCACTTACAATAACTCCGAAAGCCTTGGTGCTTTGGTTGAATTTACCGATACCTCCAAATATGCTGCCAGTTGGCACTGGGATTTTGGTAACGGCGATACCAGCAATGTTGAAAATCCCACGGAGTTTTATTCCGAGAATGGAACGTATACGGTTAGTCTTACTGTGAAAGACCAGTACGGTTGTTCGAGTACATACACGGCAACGCTCACCATCCAAAATGTGGTATCGGATATTACTGAATTAATTCCAAATATGATTACTCCGAATTTTGATGGGAAAAATGATTTGTGGCGGTTGGATTTTATTCAGGTGTTTTATCCAAAAGCTGAAATTGAAATTTTTAGTCGCTGGGGTGTAAAGTTATTCAGGAGCGAAGGTTACGACAATGCCTGGGATGGCACATACAAAGGCGATCCGCTTCCGGTGGGAGCGTATTATTATACCATAAAATTAAACGACAGTAACAATACCCCGGTAATAAAGGGTACTGTAACATTATTAAAGTAAACGCAAGAATAACAAAGTTTGAAAAGAAAACTCATTATACAACTTTTTGTTTTACTGTGCGTTCATATTTTGAATGCGCAGCAACAAACTGTGTATTCAAGTTTTCTGGTCAATCCCTATTTGTATAATCCGGCTTATGCAGGAGTTATTGAGGGCACTCAGTTTAATCTTGGGCACCGTAACCAATGGGTGGGGTTTGAAGGTGCGCCAATAACATCCATGTTAAGTGGTTGGGGAAATTTCAGAAAGAAACCGCACATGGCCATTGGCGGCATGATTATCAGCGACAGAACCGGGCTTATTCAACGCACCTCTTTTCAGGGAAGTTATGCTTACCATTTAAAAATCAATGAAAAATATAAAGTGAGTTTTGGATTGGCGTTTGGCGGAGTACAATACAATGTGAAACTTTACGATGCCAAACCTTATGATAAGGACGATCAGTTTTTAAGCAGTGATGTACTTCGGGCTTTTGCATTTGATGCTAACGCCGGGTTGCATTTTTACAGCAAGGAATTTTTCTTTGGATTAAGCAATCAACACATGTTGAATTCCAAAATCCGATGGTCGAATTCAGAAGGACGATTGAGTCCGCATTATTACGCCTACACGGGTTACAATTTCAGAATAAGTAAAGACAGTGATTGGGTGGTTCAACCTTCTGTGCTTTTGCGCATGAGTGCTCCGGTTCCCCATCAGTTCGAATACAATATCAAACTCGTTTACAACAACATGGTTTGGGCAGGCGCCACGTTCCGTGAAAAATCTTCTGTTGGCATACTGTTTGGGTGCCATGTATTTAAATCACTCACCTTGGCCTATGCATATGACTTTACAATCACTGAACTCAGCAACTATTCCAGTGGAAGCCAGGAGATAGCCATTGCTTATTTGATTCCTTTCAAGAGAAAAAAATCTGCCGCAGAGCAGGCTAAAGACGCTGATGAAAGTGAGTTAAATACCATTGATAATTCAATCAAAACAAATTTGAAGAACAAAAAGAAAGCGGAGAAAGAAAATAGCACGAAAGCAGAAGAGTCAAAAAAGGAAGAGGAAAAACCAGATGATAAGGAGTCTGAAAAAAAAGAACAGGAGGAGAAACCGGAGCATGACTAAACGTTGCTGTCACATAGTTTATTTATTTATTCTTTTTTTAAGTTTAAATCTGTCAAGGGTTTCTGCTCAGATAGACACGGCTTTTTGGTTTGCTGCACCCTGGGTAACACCCGATCATTGGTGGAAAGACAATGTGGTGTTGCACATTTCCACGTTTGCCGCTCCATCTACAACTGTCAGAATCAGGCAGCCTTCGGCCATTGCTCCCAACCAATACGATACCACCGTAATACTGGGCCCGAACAGTAATTTTAATTACACTTTCTGGAGGGATAAACTTGCATCTTCCACCAATTTTGGTTTTGATTCGCTTGAAACCCGTCCGGCTAACACTGTGGTGCCTTATGGCTTGTACATTTCTTCCAGTTCTATCATTACGGTGGTGTATGCAGTGGTTACACGGCCGTCTTTTTTCCTTAATCCTGAAACGTTTTCCTTGAAAGGTCAGAATGGTTTGGGCAAAGAATTTGTGTGCCCGTTTCAAACCCGCTGGAACAACAGAACCTTTACCGGAAATGCCTGTGGAGCCAATGCTCAGGATTTGAACTGCGATGGCAGTGTAACGCAGCCAAAACAACAAATAAACATTGTGGCTACGCAACCAAACACAGTGGTGTGGATTACACCCAAATGCAATGTTGTAGGGCATCTGGCCAATGTGACTTACAGCGTTTTGTTGCCAGCACCAGGTAGCGCTTACACCATTGAAAATGCTTCTCAAATCACATCCGTCACGGGCAATAATTTAAGCGGAACCATTATTGTGGCCAACAAAAACATTGCCGTTACGGTTGCTGACGATTCGGTGGCCGGTGTTACGGGGTGTTTCGATTTAATGGGCGACCAAATTGTGCCGGTAGATATTGTGGGCAAAGATTACATTGTTATAAAAGGCGCTATGAACGCACCAGAGCATGAAGGGGCCTACATTGTTGGTACTGAAAACTTCACCCAATTAACCATTAACGATGGGGTAGTGACCACTACTTTAATCAACAAAGGAGATACATACCATTATAAAACAAACAACAACATCACGTATATCAGCGCAAACAAGGATGTTTACGCGCTTCATGCAACCGGTTACGGTTGTGAGCTGGGTGAAGCCTTATTGCCCCCGCTCACCTGTGCCGGCTCAACCTTGGTGGCGTTTTCAAGAAACAACACTCAGCCATTTTATTTAAACATACTTTGTAAAAACGGGTCGCAAGGTTCGTTTGTATTAAATGGCACCAATACCCTTGTGCCGGGTGCTTCTTTCACGGCAGTGCCGGGCAACACAGCCTATGTGTGTGCACAGATATTTTTAAGTTCTACTGTTTTACCAATTGGCTCTTACACGCTTTCCAACACTACCGATGTTTTTGCTTTGGGTGTGTTTAATGGTGATGTGGGCACCGGCGGACTTTACCACTATATGTCATCTTTCTTAAGAAAAACCCAAGTATCAACGCAAACACTTTCGCCGGTGTGTGTTGGGCAAAACACGGTTATTAGTTTAACCGGAACAGTGTCGGGTGGTGCCATTTCAGGTGTATGGAGCAGTAACGGTTCTGGCACTTTTGGCGTTTACACCTCAACAAACACAACAGTAAGCACCACCTATTTTTTGTCGGCTGCCGACACCAGTTTTCTTGGTGCTTCTTCTTCTTTGCAATTTTATCTGACTTCTCTTGGCGAGTGTGATCCTGTAACCGACACTACATTTATCACCATTCATCAAAAGCCTTTTGTAGCAGTAAGCAGTGGTAACGTCATGTGCAAAAACAATTTATTGCCAATTGCCTTGAGCGGTACAGTTGTGAATGCCATTTCCGGCTCCTGGAGTGGTGGCAACGGGGGTGTGTTTGGGCCACCGGGTCCTGCTACGTCCTACACACCTTCTGTTGCTGATTTGGCAGCAAATTCCATTACCTTGAGTTTAAGCAGCCAGGGGCCCTTACCGGGCTGTGCCAATGTGGTTCAAAGTTTAACCGTGGCATTTGCTGATCC
>JALOMJ010000091.1 GCA_025455485.1 Bacteroidia bacterium
TTAACTAACTGTTTCTAACAATAAAGAATTTGCTCCAGCTCTACTCAAAATTTCTGTCCCATGTTCCAGCAATCCGTCCTTGCTACGGAATTCTCAGAGCATCCCGTAGCCAATCCCGCCAACTGTAGCGCACATCCCTTCGACGTCCCAATTATTGCCACCGGTGCATTACACACCGGCGAATACGGCGTAAAAGAATATTGCACGGCTTTAATGAACAAATTGTTCTGCCTCGAACACTTTCAGGTCATGCCCTTTCTCAACTACCAGTGTTCCCTTGTTGTAGACCAAAAGAACTGGTTACTGGCTCTCGAAAGATTGCTTGCAAACAATCACCACCTCTTCACAACCTGGCCAATGCGCATGAAAATGGAATTGATCCTCATCCACACCGCCATCTTGTTTCGTGAAGTTGAAACAGGCAAATTTCGAAAGCACAAAAAATACGACATCTCTGAAGTGAAACAAAAACTCAGGACACTCAAATCCTTTATTGAGCAGCTTGACTTCCTTTACGAACTCAAAACCGAATTCCTTCAGGACAAATTCAAGGTCATTGATTATTCCGAAATACCCTTCGACCAACTCATCATGATAGAAATCGAAAAGATAGAGCAACTAAGAGCCTCCATCGAAAAGATCAAAGGCAAAAAGTCCCTTTCCAAGAATAACCTCTCCGACCAGTATATAGATAACCAGGAATTTATACTCAAAATGAACATCTCCAAACGCACCGCTCAATTCTGGCGCGATAAACAGCTCATCAGCTTTATCCAAATAGGCTCCAAAATCTATTACAAGCTATCCGACGTTGAACTGATGCTCCAACAGAATTACATCAAACCCTTCAAAAAACAATAGCAAATACTTATCCCCTCGTCCACCGAAGCCTTTCTCAGGTACCGTAGCTTTAGCTTAGGTAACCCGGCGTAGGTGATACAACAGAATTAGAAATCAGTATTCATTAACCCTTTTAACTATGAAAGTCTCAGCTCCAAAATCAAAACCTAGGCTATCCTCCGCCGAATTGCGTGAATTAATCTCACCTTATGACCTTGATAGAGATAAATACCCCCTTATAATCGTTGGCATCCGGGGCTATTACCTCAAAACCTTTGGTGATCCTACTACCAACGACCGAAACATTTACGATGATGCCATCTTTATCGATACCCCTAATGTTTCGGCCTCTTATAACGGCAATACTGACCCTTCCATTTTCAGGAAGGCACAAGGCAAAAATACCAAAGGTGTAGCCTGTTTAAAACCCGGTGTATATTTCTCTTACTGTTTCGGTTTACATCAAGGTAAATACCTAGCCCTAGTACAGCGCATGGCGGAAGTTACAGTTATTCGTGACGGTGATCCCGAATACGAAGAATCGGGATACTTTGGAATCAATATCCATAAAGGCTCATATAATTCAACTTCCAGTCTAGGCTGTCAGACTGTTTACCCAACACAATTTGGAAGCTTTATTTCTTTAGCCAAAGAAGAGGCAGGCCGCCTTTTTGGAAAAAGTTGGAACAAATCGATAATCCCATATTTATTATTTGAAAATTCTTAAGCGCTATTTCTTGCATTACTCCATAACTATCTTCAATGTTTTTTGCCTGTCCCTTCCCCGCAATTGTAGAAAGTATAGTCCTTTTGCCAAATAACTTAAATTCAACTCCATTTTGGGCTCAAGATTGCTTTTTTCAAAAACCACCTGCCCAATTGTATTCACAATTGACATCTGGTTAAAACTTATCCCTGCTTCCATATCTATGTATATTTTGTCACTAGTAGGGTTTGGCCATACACTGATGTGCGATAGATGTTCTTCCTCTTTCAAGTTGACATATGTCATGGCTCTTTTTTGAATCACGAACGATTGTAATACTGAATCCTTACAACCACTGTAGCCTTCAGTTGCTAGAAATATCGTCCAAGCAATATTTTGTACAGTGGAGTTGATATTATCTGGATAGTACATACTTGTTGTGTCCGTATTCACCCAAATCGGACTACCAAAACCTAATATGGCCCAGCGATACGTTTTAGCGTTTTTGTTCATTGCCGTAAATTTAATTCTTTGCCCTGTTTGGTTTTCTGACACTACAGCGAATTCAAAGTTTGCAGAACAGTCCTGATAGTTTTTTGATCTGTAATAATTGTTCAGGCATGTTTTATATGTCGCCCGCTTAAAAACACCACTTTGGCTGTAGTATGCACTTAAAATATAATTTGCCGGATACTTTGTAAGCAATCTTGTTTTCCCACTTCCGGAATACCATCCAACCTTATAGTCAACGCCATAATTAATGCAATTAATAGCACTATCTAAAAATTTAACATAGGTATTACCATTTTGCAAATAGACAGAATCATTTAGAAAAGGTGAACATAAATCTGAATTAGTCTTAACTGCTATTATCCATGCTTCAAAATAATCAGAACAATTAGTGATTGTATCATTTACATAGAGAGTTACAAGATATTTTCCGTTATCGGAAAATTCATGTATAGGGTCTTTGTAATTAGATGATGTACCATCTCCAAAATTCCAATAATAATGAGCATTTGTAACCGTTGAATTATTATTGAAAATGAGCCTTTCCGCTTGTGCTGCATAAGAAAATGCTGCAGTACAGGTTTGACCGTAAAACCTAAGACTTAAAAGAAAAAATATAAATAATAAATTTTTCAAAAGTTAAAGATTCTTTGAAGAAAAAATTTCAGAAAGCTCACCTCGCCACTACAAACCGTTTTTTTACAGATTGACCAGAGAAGTTTCTGAGCTCCAAAAAATAAACGCCATTGTCAAGTTCCGATATAGGGATATTTACTTTTTTGTTTTTAAATGTGATTTCTTCCTCTCGAATTAATTGACCCAAATTATTAAAGATCGAAAGTCCGTTGAAAGGGACAGAAATATCTAGGGAATATTGAACCTTTATAAAATCTGCTGCTGGATTAGGAAAGAGGTTAAAATCTTGAAGGTAAGTTTCAACTTCCTCTAGCCCAACTGCATCAATATAAACCACAACCGTATCCGACTTCACTCCACTGCACCACAATTGTTGTCGGACCACATAAGTTGTAGTGCTAACAGGTTTTACCCACATTCCGGCAATGGTATCAATTGTAATACTCGTTGTTGGGCTTGTCATTTGATACCAGATGCAGCTTTCATCAATCTCAATATCTCTCTCCCTACCAATATAAACGCTATCGCCAAGTATTACTGGTTTATCAGGTCCGGCGTAAGCTGGTAAATCAATATCTATGCATGACACATCATCATATAGGACATCAGTAAACTTTAATGGCAAATTTGCCGGGTTTATCATAATGGTATCAGTATTACTGTCGCTTTTAAAATTTCCGAGTATGAGATATTCTTCTGTCCCATTAGCTGTAAAAGTGCCAGATACTGTATTCCATTTGGCAGTATCCTGAATAAAAATATTAGAAGAAATTGAAATTTGCGGGTTCAGGTAAGATATGGGTGCCATGCACTGGCTTATTGTGTCAGTACTACCATCTCCAAGAAAAGCTCCTAAAGAATTTATACCATAACTAGATTGCTCTGTAACATTATAATAAAACTTAACACAGTATACTTTGCCAGCAATTAATTTCTGCTTGAGTCTATTCCTCGGATAACCACGTTCAGTTTGCGGTGTAAAAGGCTTAAAAAGCACTGAGCTTCCTAAGTAGTTGTTCCCGCCTTTAGGCCATTGAGTGGCAAATGAATTATATGGCACTAAATAGGGTGGGATTATAGCACTAAATAGTATGCCAAAAAATTTTGTGGTATCTATTGCGTCCCAATATTTAGGTTTTACGATTGCTGGTGTTGCAGTACAGTAGGCACAGAGCTCAAAACCTCCATTACTAACATAGTTTGCAACACCTTGGGCTCTGTAAATATCAGTGCATAAAACAAAACCAAAAAGTATTACCTTTTTAATTAACCACAACCAATTTTTTGACCAGCTTACCATTCCTTTCTTCTTTTATCGCTATAAAATATATTCCATTTTTTAGATTGAACTCTACATCAGTATACCCTTTATCAAAAACTACCTTTTTGCTATAAATCACTCTTCCACTCAGGTCACTTATTTCAAGCGTAGTTTCACTATCTTTTGTTGGATAATAAACTAGTATCTCATTTATTGCAGGGTTTGGAAATACATCAAAGTTTCCTTTCACACCATTTGATAAATTAGATTGGATCATCCTTGCTCCTTCGTCCAAACAATCATCACTATAACCACCCAGCCCACCAAATACTCTTTCGTATAATGCACGAGCCTGATAAACGCAGGCACCATATTCCGCTGGGCAAAGTGCAGCGATTTCAAACAATGCCGTGCTGTCAGTTCCATTGGTAGGCAGGAAGTTGTTTTCTGCAAAGGCAATATATAACTCATAGTAGCTTTTATAATTGCCTTCAACCGTATTAGTAGATGTAAATCCAGAAAGTAGTGAAGTGGCGCTGGTGAGATTCCCTAAATACAAATTTTCTTCAACTTGGGTAAAAATATCAAAGCTCGTACCATCATGATCTTCAAAAAAAGTTACAAAATTACCATCACTTTCTTTTACACTATCGTTAGCGTTTAAATAGGTGTAGAATGCATACCTCGCAATATAAGCCATATCCTCAGTTTCATAATCTGTAAAGGAAGGTATAGCAAACAAAACAGATGCTGCACCACCACAACTATAAGCACCAGAGGTATTAGGGGTATTTGTTGCAATTGCGTAGGATAAATTCATTGAAACAAAACCGGCATTTTGCGGTACGTAATTTCCAGTATTTTTTACCCATAGTTTTGAGTTTACTGCGTTACTTGAACCATCTACATAGGTTCCATTTAACGTACCGGTAAATGCTCCTCCTGTCCATTGATTATCACTTGGATTATTAGTTGATCCTTGTACCCCTATTATACCGCCTCCGCTCAATACCATCCCTCTTGCCAAGTTATCCATAGTATTACCCATCCATGCAGCCCCATGGTTAGCACTATTGAAATTAAAACCACGGTAGGCATTGCTCAGGTCATTGCAACTCACGCTTGGCGATTTGGCAATATAATACTGTGTGTTATTACCGGAATGAACCAAAGTTACCAAACTATTACTGGTTGCTGTTGCACCAGTGTAAATACCACTCAGCGTATTGCTGCTGATAACATTAGAACCGGAATTGTTTACAACATACACTCCTGCCTGACTGTTGGTAGACATATTATCTTCCTGTAAGATAATGTTGTTATCTTCAATTCTATTTGGAAATGCACCACTAATTCCGTTGAAGTAAACGCCTCGGAAAACTCGGTTAATCATGTTTCTCTGTACTACCAAGCCAACAACAGCCGGCGTGACATTTACAGATGCCACAACCCAAGATAAAGGTGAGGTAGGTGTAGTAACAACAGGCACCATAGGTGTACTTACATTTATAGCGTAATTTACATAATTATTTCCAATACTTGTACTATTTGTCAAGGTACCTGGCTGTGGGGCAAAGGTATTTTCTATAATCGCAATCTTACTGGCGTAAATACCTGGTTGTACGACTGTACCTGTGGCTGCAGAAGTATAAGTTCCGGAAGAAATTGGTATATTAATACATGTGTGCAAATTACTGAATTCGTTTTCACCTATATAGTACAAAAATCTGTTTGTAGAAATAAGTATTCCAGATTTTGCTTGTGATAGCGCAGTAGTTGTTGAAGTTTGGTTTCCTCGTATTAAACCGTTTGTAAAATCAAACTTGTAAGTGTTAATTCCCTCAATCGCTCTGTGGCAGTTCCAAAAGCGGTTACCAGTGCTAGAACTCGAAGCACTGAGATCTAGTTGCGCATTGAGGTTACTTGTGATTAAATGGAGTATAGCAGTTCCTGTGCCATTTTGAAGTGCATTTGGATTAAATTGCCCGCCAAATGGGTCCAGAATTGAATTCTGGAATACATTGTTGACGCATTTTACATTAGAATTTTTGCTATTTACAAAATTTTCATGTGCATCAAATAAATTATAATCGAACCAAAATGTAGACTTTCCAATTTGTACTCCATTAAAAGTATTTCCCGATGTAATTCCAACATTAGATAACTTTATTGCGTATTTTGAGCTTTGTGTTGAATATGGTGCTTTCAGGGTAGTTATTGAATACGTTTGTGTTATATAAGGTGGGGCAAGCCCTGTTGTTGGTGATGCAACGTACCGTATCCCCAATCCATATGAGCCACTTGGTGTGGAAAAACCAGCAGAAACCCATGGCAAAGTAAAATTACGACAAGTAAAAACACAACCTTCTATATCCAACATACTGCTATAGGTAAGTGGTGTCGAGAGAAAATCATAATAATCTGTTAGGGCTATATCTATATAATTTTTATTAAAGACTGTGTGCTTAACAGTAATAATTGCAGGGGCTAAACCACTTGAATACAAAGGTGTGTGTGTAGAAGAAATAGCTGTGATTGCATCTTCTACAAAACTCTGGTTTTCACAAAGTATTTTTGATCCATCAGCTAAAACTATTCCTTGCCACATGTCGACTCCACAAGTCTTTAGATGCGCTAAATTGATATGTAGTGAGCTCCCTGAAGGTACACTAATTTTAACATTAGGTGATATCAAAACGTCCGAATAATAAAATGTAGCTGATGTGTTTACAATTGCATCTGCATTAATAATAAAATGCCCAGATGGTAAAAGTGAATTAGTTGGGCCAGCATAATTACCTACAAGTGTTGGACTAAGCACTGAATAGGCATTATAAGGTGGCTGCGGACTTCCAGTAGGATTGACACCAATCGTTGCAGTGCTTCCACCACACCATGGGTTAGCTGTAACGCTATAAACTGTATAAGAGGTAGGATTTACTACTATTGAATTTGTGATCATTCCGCCTGGTTGCCAAATCAAAGAGCTGTAATTTCCAACAGCACTTATCATACTAATTGAAAATCCTGTACAGATAGTTGTGTTAGTGCTCAGTGCGACACTTAATGTAGGTGGAGAAGCAAAATTAATAGATGCAGTGGCAGTGCAATGTGCCAGATGAACGGCGGTTAGACTATATACGCCTGGTGTATTTACAACAATTGATTGAGTCGTTGCCCCTGTACTCCAAGAATAACTAACCGCTCCACTATTTGCCGTTAGTGTTAAAGTTGTGTTAGCGCATAAGCTGGGTGAACTTGGTACAATTATCGCAATAGGATTTACTGAGCAATCAGAACTGATGCAACGTAAAGCAGCTGCTGCATCTGCTCTTCCAGTACCTAATGAACCTATAATATTTAAAGGGTGATTTGTGCCATAAATATCTGGGTTTGCTGTATTAATTAAGCAATCTATAATTTCGTTTGCAGTTTTACTCATGTCATATGAACGCATTATCCCTGCAATGCCAGCAATCATAGGAGCCGCCATAGAAGTCCCACTCACTTGTCCATATTGATTTGTAATTGCTGTACCTCCGGCAGAAGCGGCTAATGTACTTTCTATATCTGTTCCATAGGCTGATATATCTACCCAATACCCGTAATTTGAGCCAAAACCACTACTCCAATATGAAATATTGTTGGTTTGGTCCAAAGCCGAAACCGCTACAACAAGTTTTTTATCAATTATCTCCCATGGTTGGCCTGTTGTTCCTTCTCCATAAGCGGCAGGGTAGAAAGGTAAGTTAGTCATTGCATTTCCTGCAGCCGCAATTAACACTATATTGTTGTTCTTAGCCGCAACAATGACATTGTAATCAGCTTGAGAAAATCCTCCTCCAAAACTCATGTTAATCACATGCGCACCGTTTGCTGCCGCCCATGCAACACCATCCATTGCATTGTGCAGTCCCCCATAAAATACATTACTGGATGCAGTTTTAACACACATAAGTTTGTTATTCCAACCTATTGAAGCTATGCCAATACTATTATTGGTGACCGCACCCGCAATTCCAGCTACATGCGTTCCATGGGTGAAAACTCCACCTCCTGCAGCATAGTTGCCGCTGAACGGTGGATTGGGATCTGAATCATTATCTGATGCATCCCAGCCAACATTCAATGTACCAATGTTAGCAGCCAAATCATCATGTGTAGTTAGTACAGCGTCGTCAACAATTGCAACTACAGCAACAGTATTTGATATATGTATGTTTGAAGCCTGATCAGCGTTCAGCAATGGCAGATGATAAAAGGTAGGTAAATATGTAGAATTTTGCACTGAAAGTGGGTCGTTCGGTACTGAAAAAGTATACACAGCTGGTACTTTTTCTGCATATTGCACATGTGTTGTAATTAATTGTAAGTCAATTATAAAACTATCAACCCTTGCAACTTGATTAAAATTGACCCGATAGGTTTTATTTAATTCGGGAGTATTTAATATTGCATAAGGGAGTTCTGTTTTTACCACTTGATATTTAGTAAACAAGGCCTGAAAACTGCCCCCTGGATCGTTTAGAATAGTGTCCTGATGTTTTATCGTAACGTTTGAAGTTAACTTAAGCTGAAAATACAATCTACCATCTTGATATAATGGTAAAGTATCACCAGTTTGAGAATTTCCCGTTAAAACCACTATGGCTAGAAGACAGGCTAGATAAATTCTTTTCATTTTTTTGAAATTAAATTATTTGATTATTAAATGGAATGGGTCAGGAACAAAAGAACGCTCCAAGTGTACAACCCTTTTGCAAATAAAAACCCCGTAGTGCACTACGGGGTTTTGTTAAAATCCAAAACTTTTAGCCTAATTCATGTTTCGCTTCGACCAACTCATCATTTCACCCATACCAGCTTCAATCAATTTATGGTTAAGGTTTCGCCTGTGCCACTCAACCGTCCTTAAACTGATCTT
>JALOMJ010000092.1 GCA_025455485.1 Bacteroidia bacterium
TAAAGACAAATACAAAAGCAGTAAAAAGCCAAAGAAACCCATGCCCAAAAAGGTTTGCAGGTATTGATTGTGCGCGTTCAAACGGTGTTCAAGCGCCCCCGTAATTCCATTGTTTGCGTAAGCCTTATACAAGGCATCGTTAGCATCCCCAACGCCCAAACCAAACCAAAAATTATCCTTAATCAGTTGAACACTTTGTTCCCATACCAATAAACGAATGGTGTTACTTTCAGAAGATGTTTTGTCGAGATGTTGAATGGAAATGTTTTGAACCGCCAAAAAACGGTCGAAAGAACCCGGAATCATTCTTCCAACTATAATGAGGAACATCAGTCCAATCAAAATAACCAATACAGAGCGTTTAACCCCTAACTGACCTTTCCACTTTTGAAACAGAAGCAGTGGCACACAAACAAATAAGCTGATCAAACCCATTTTGGAAGCACAAAGAAAAATGGTTGTGATAAAAACTGAAATAAAAAAGTAAGAACTGATCATAATCTGACGGTTGGTATAAAACCAATGCCGGTAATAATTTAAAATAATGCCTATGGCCAACACCAGGTACATGGCAAAATAAGAAGCATGGATAAAATCAGAAAAAAAAGTATAGGAAAAATACTCCGCATGCCCTTCATACGCAAACACCGATGCTCTTGCGATAAGATAGAGGCAGGCAAAAAAACAGCCCGACACAAAACCAACCAAACAACGGCGCAATATGTTTAATGGCCAATCGAAACCAAACATCAGGTAAGGAAAAAGAATTAAAGAAAGCTTAATCTCAATGGCCATTCCGGCTTCAATGTGATTATCAGACAAAAACGAACTAACGACGGTGAGAAGAAAAAAAGACACCAACAACAAAAGATTTTGGTTAAAAAGTCCTTTTCGGATGCTCACAATGTCCCAGTTAAAAAAAGAGACCAACAACCAGGCCATCAGAATGGGCGAAAGAATTTTAAATCCGAAAGGAAAACAAAAACAAAAAAGTACCGGAAATAGATAGAATACTTTTCTTTTAAAACTGATAATCATGCTTCGGGTTTTTGTAACAAGGCTAAGATATGTGTTCTAAGAAAGGGAAGGTTAAAAAGGCTGTACAATTTACCAACACGGCGACCAATTGGCGGCGCCAGCGTTATTTTATGAAATTCGGTACGCAGGGCTCCGGGAAATAGTGACTTTACTTCCTTTGCAGTGACCTTTCGCACCTGGTTATTGTTAGGGTTGTTGTAAACAAAGTCGTACCACACAATATAGCCACCGGGTTTCAACAAATCCCACATTTTATCCGCAAGAGTTTTGCGCGTCTGATTGTCCAATACGGAAGAAAATACAGTTGACTGAAAAACATAATCGTATTTTTGTTTGAATTCCAGTTCTAAAAAATCCCCCTCATACAAACTGTATTCAGCAAAATTATCTTTTATCACTTTAATTCTTTCCGGCAGCAATTCATTCAGGTGAATGTTTTCTTTAAGGAAACCGCACATTAAAAGCATTGGGATGTTGCCCCCATGCCCTGCACCAAGCTCAAGTACGGATTTATCCCGACACTGGTGATTGCTCAGAATCTCCCGTATTTTTTCACCACGCTCGTGCATGGTACGCATGGAATAATACGAGTTGTACAATGAATTGAGGTGCTTGCGTTTGCCGTACTGCTCTTTTATTTTTTCTTCAAGATCACTCATGTTTTTTTAATTCCTCCAGAAACGTGAGGGCAATTCGCTCCCTATCAAACTGTTGCTGAACATAGGCCCTGCCATTTTTTCCAAACTTAGTGAAATTCCCGCTGTCGGCACAAAGCTCACGAATGGCCGACGCCAGGGCTTCTGCATTCTCAGGCTCAAAATAAAACCCGCACTGTCCCTGATGAATAAACAAATCACGGGCCTCTCCATCCACACCCAATAAAATGGGTAATTCCATGGCCAGACTTTCAAAAATCTTTGAAGGAATGGCTCCTAAAAAAAGTTCGAGTTTACGAAGCGGAATAATGGAAGCGTTCACCGATTTCAACACCGCCGGCATCTCGGCTTTGGTAACTGCATCCAAAAAAAACACATTGTTCAGAGTCCATTCGGTTTTCAAATTTTCCAGCTTTTGTTTCTCGGGACCGCTGCCCATCAGCACAAATTTCAGGTGTTTGTTCTCTTGCAGGGCTTTCGCCGCTTTCAATATCACTTCCAAACCCTGGGCAATGCCAATGATACCGGCATAAAGAAACAACACATCATCCGTAGCAAAACCCTGCTTTTGCCGCCAATGGCCCGCTTGGATTTCGGAAGGGTTATAATACGAAAGGTCGACCCCGTTTGGTAACCAATAGGTTTTTACCTCAGGAAAACGCTGTTGAATGTTTTTACAAATACCCTGGGTTTGTCCGCTTACAAAAACCGATTTGCGGTATAGTTTCGCTTCCAGCCGATACGCAAAACTGAGCAGCAGTTTATTATTCACCACGCCCAGTTTTTCAGCACTCTCGGGCCAGAGATCACTCACATTAAAAATCAGTTTTGCTTTTTTGCGTCTGGCCAGGTACATGGCGCTATAGCCCAAAAACAATGGAGGAGACTCACATAACAAAAAATCAACATGACCTAGTTTTTTATTCCCGATTCTTGCGCTGGAAATCACAAAGGAAAAGTAATTCCGTAATCTGGAAAGGATGTCTCTATTTTTAGAAACGTAAATGGATGAACGGTGTACTTTCAATCCGCTCATTTCCTCATACGTATAGGATTTCTCCCTATAGTTAGGATGAATTTCCATCTGAGGGTAATTGGGCATGGCGGTGAGCACGGTCACCTCTACCCCCATCTTGTGCAAACGAACAGCCAGCTCAAACAAACGGTTTTGAGGCGCGCCCACCTCCGGTGGAAAATATTGGCTCAGGATGAGCAGTTTCATTCCTCAAAAATAGAAGAAAATGCGGGCTGTAAAACTTATTTCAGCGCTTCGTAAAAGGCCTTGTGTATTTTGCTGCGTATGGCCAGCTTAGCCAGTTTATTGTCATCGGCGCTTGGAAACACCCGGTTGCTCAAAAACACATACACCAATTTGTTTTTAGGGTCGGCCCAGGAAAATGTGCCTGTAAAGCCGCTGTGGCCAAAGCTTTCAGGGCTGCATTCTGCGGTAACGGGGCTGTCTTTTCCGTTTCCGGTTTCCGGTTTTTCAAAACAAAGGCCGCGGCGGTTATCGGGACAAAAGCGGCAAGCCGTGTACTCCTTTACCAGATTGCTGTCAATTAACCGAATGCCGTTTAACTCTCCTTTGTTCAAATACAATTGCATCAATTTTCCAAGTTCCATGGCGTTTCCAAATTGCCCCGCATGAGCTGAAACGCCTCCCAGCAAAGCCGCGCCCGGATCATGAACGTAACCTTGTATGAGTTGGCGGCGGTATTTATCGTCGTTTTCTGTTGGGGCAATCTGTGTTTTGGAAAGATAATTCAAGGGCAGGTAATTTAAACCTATCCCATTTTTGAAATACAGGTCGTTCACATAGTCCTGTTGTGTTTTTGCAGAAAGGGTTTCAATGATGCGCTGCATAAAATAATAACCCAAATCGCTGTATAAGTATTTTCCTCTCGGTCCCACTTTAGAATCGATGATGCGCTGGTAAATGCTGTCGTTATACCCTTTTTTCACATACAGGCCTTTTGCCACCTGGGTTGGAAACTCCTCGGATGTCGTTTTGGAATAATAGCCCTTTTTGTAGTCTCCATTCTTTTCCACTGTTTTCAGGTAAAAGGGAATCCAGGCTTCGAGGCCGGCCTGGTGTGTGAGCACGTCCTCAATCAGCAGATTTTCTTTGTTGCTGCCTTTCAATTCAGGAAGATAGTCGCCAAGTGTTTTTTTGTAATCAAATTTTCCTTCTTCCTGCAGTTTCATCAGTGCTAAAGCCGTAGAAGAAATTTTTGTAAGGCTAGCTAAATCATATACCGTTCCGTTATCTACCAATTTAGAATCTTTGGCGTAGGTATAAGAACCAAAAGATTTTTGATACACCACCGAGCCGTCTTTCATGGCCAGAATCTGACAACCCGGGTAGGCTTTTTCTTCAATGCCGGCTAGAGCTATGCTATCAACTGTGGCAAATTGTTTTCCTCGATACTTTAACTTTTCAGCTTCCAAATCAAAACTCGCTTGTAAGTTCAATGAAAGTCCGGTGTTGTAATTGAAATGTTTTAAGCTCACCGGTAGCTTACCATTAGCCTGCTGAGCGCCAAGAATCATATTAGCGCTGGCTCTTAACAGAGCTGGAAGGTATTCGTAAGCCATCACAACGGCCTTGTAATTTTTAAGAGAGTTGATTTTATTCAGGATGTAAGGATTCGTGGCCACTACCAAAACCGTTGGTTTCATGCGTGCAATGGAATCCATCAACCACAAAGTTTGAGAACCTACCCCGTAATTGTTCTCCGGTTTGGCGCCTGCTTTGTTCAATTGAAGGATAACCACATCGGCTTGTTTGATTTTATCAAAACCTTTTTTAATCACATCGATGGTGGTTTCGTGTGTAAAGCCGAGGTGCTCGGTGTACCCGTAATTTTTTAACTGGTAATACAGGGCATTTTCTTCTTCCACCCCAAACGATACTTCAATCAGTTTTAAGCTATCGGTATTTTTAAGGGGCAAATAGTTGTTATCGTTCTTCAATAAAGTAATGGCCTCCTGCGCCAGTTTTTCGTTGAGTTTAGCCGCTTCAGGGGTGTTCAGTTCTTTGTGAAGGTTACGGGTTACAATCTCCTGCTTTTTGTTTAAACCGCACCAGTACTTGGCTTTGAGCAGTTTTTTACAGCGCGCATCCAGGTCGGTCTGTGAAAGTTTGTTTTCTGCAATTGCTTTTTTAATGGTTTCAATGGCCAGGGGCACATCGGCCGGAAATAACAAAATATCGTTGCCGGCCTGCAGGGCTTTTACTTCCATTTCACCCGAAGGAAAAAATTTGGCAATGCCTTTCATGTTCATGGCATCGGTAAAAATCAGACCCTCAAAGCCCATTTTGGTTTTGAGAAGATCGGTAACAATTTTAGAAGATAAGGTGGAAGGAAGATCCTTGCTGTTATCGAGGGCCGTTACGTTCATGTGAGCCACCATAATGGAGCCCAGGCCTTTTTCGATGAGGTAACGAAAGGGGTACAATTCCAAACTATCGAGGCGGGCGGCACTGTGGTTCACTTGCGGTAAATTGAGATGAGAATCCGTATCCGTATCCCCATGACCGGGAAAATGTTTTCCGCAAGCCAAAACGTGTTCATCCTGCAAACCTTTCATGTATTGGTAGGATTTTTGGGACACCCGTATTTTGTTTTCCCCAAAACTCCTGAGGCCAATCACCGGGTTTAAAGGATTGTTGTTTACATCGGCCACAGGTGCAAAATTGACATGAACACCGATGCGTTTACACTCCCGGGCAATTTGCCGGCCCATTTCATAAATTAAAGAATCGTTTTGTATAGCTCCGAGTGTCATTTGTTTGGGATAACGCATGGTGCTATCCAGGCGCATGGCCAAACCCCACTCCCCATCGGTGCTGTAAAGCAAGGGGGTTTTTGCAAAACTTTGATAATAGTTGGCCAGTTTGCCCTGACGCAGGGGGCCGCCCTGCATCCAAATTAAACCACCGATGTTGTAGTTGCGGATGAAATCGCTGATTTCTTTCACGTGTTTAAGGTCGCGGTTGCTGTAGGCCGCCACCATAAACAATTGGGCAATGCGTTCATCGGGACTTAGGGAATTAAACACCGAATCCACCCAGGGGCTTTCAAGCTGAGTAAATTCAGGACCGGTTAACTTCTCGGAGTTAGGAATAAAGGCAAGAAAAAAAATCGAAAGCAGTACAAGCGCAAATTTGTTCATCCTTTAAAGGTAGGCAGGCAAAAAAGTTCTTGTGAGGGGACTTGCTTTTTTTGTTAACAGGGGGGTATAGAAAACCTTTAGATTTAGCGATTAGGCAGACCAATGGGCAAAAAAAAATTAAATATTAGTGTATATTCGAAGTTACATTTCGCTATGGAACAAGTTTCGAATGGAGGAATATTTTGCCAATTAAGCCTTAAATAATAAATATGAAAAAGTATTTTATAATATTTCTTCTTATTCTACTCCAAAACATTCTATTCTGTCAAAATCTACATCAGAAATTAATTGAATTAATGATAAATGATACCGCATTATTTCTATTTGATAAATCGATTGGAATTGAAAGTAAGGTAAATCATAACGTAACCGAATATGCATTTGTTGCGTTTTACAAGGACAGTATTTTTCATGATCATTCGGCGTTAAATACTAAGTTTGAGAAATTTCTCATAGATCCCTCTTACTCAGAAAAAGAATATTCTGTTCCGAATAAATATAGCTGCAAAAAGAAAAAAACATGTTGGATAATCTCCCGTGTATACATTTTTAAAGGATTCCGTTGCATTTACACAAAGCTACCTCGATTTCCTAAATCAGGAGGTACAGAAGTACTGTTTGTATTTGATGTCAATGGCCGTTTACAAAAAAAAATAATTTCAGGGTATATCCACTAGTTCTTTCCTTGCTGTAAAACATAGGAAATCCGTGCCTCGTGGACAATAAAAAAGCAATTAAGATGAATATTAAAGCCCTGTTTTCCATATTTATAATATTAGTTTCATGTCGAGGTGAAAATAAGCACCATTTTAACAATAGCTATGAGGAAGCGTTTTATAAGGATTATCAAGGTATGGATTGTTTACGTTTTCCTTTAATTGCGCCCTATGAGATTAAGGAAATCGACGATAATGATAATTGGAATTTAAAATTGGTTCGGGGATTTGATCACTATCTTATGATTAGTAACGTTGATAAAGTAGCCGTTACTAATGGGGTAATTTTAGCCCATTCAGAAAAGGCATCTCGATTTAGTAGTGACATTTTTACAAACAAGTACTGGTTTGTGATTATACCTTCTAAAAATGTTGAAATTGGTTTCGAAAATCTTGCAGGTTTTAATTCATATTTAAAAGAGATTAAGGTAAATCCAGTTAATTGGACTACTACATCATCTGCTTTTAATGAATTTAAAAAAACAGGGTGTCTGCCTTGGATAACTGGCTGCTATTCAAATAACATTGAAAGGTGACTTTCTGTTAACAAGGGGGGTTAGATAACCTATATGGCAAGAGCATGGAAACAACACAACAAGAACTTGTAAAACCATCTACTTACCAAGACCCCTATACATATAACTTAGAAATATTTCATAATTTAGTTAGATAAATGAGTAGGTCAAGAAGATTTATCGATAAGTTGAAATTTTTATGCTTAGATGTATGTTTCTCATAATTACAATATTGTTCGGATTAAGTTGTAATCTAAACTCAAATGAAATAAAATCCGATGAGGCTATTATTTTACAATTTGAAGTCTTTAATAATGACTCCATGCTTGCCCTACTTACTAATGAAAATGGAATAAGTAAGATTTCAATTCATACCTTTTATAGTGAAGAAAAAAAAACAATTTATACCTCCAGTGAAGAGGATGAAATATTATCCATTGATATTTCACCTGACAATCGATCAATACTGTTCATTTCAACGCCAAAGGGAAATCAAGTTGTTTCCACACTATTCCAAATAGACCTTTCATCAGGTTCCATAAAATTGTTTGAATTTATTGATTACTTGGCTACTAAAGCATTATTTACTGAAGATCCAAATCTTATCATTCTTTTAATGGCAAAAGAAATAAACAACTATTCCCCTTTAGGGAGTGAACTACCCCACAAATTTGATTTATACTCCTTTAGCTCTATTGATTCAAAATTGAAAAAAATAACAAATTTAAACGCGTTCTACATTACAAAAGTCTGCATAGAAAACAGGATTTTATACTTTAACATTAGTTTTGAAGGTCCATATACTATTAATTTAGAAAGTTCTCAACAAAATATCAATTCTAATCCTTCATTAATAGCTGGCAAAGAGGATAAGTCGTGCGGTCAACTTAATGTCTTTCTCAACAAGCTCTACTACACCAATGTCGGTTCTACCTTTTTATATGAATTGGATCTCAACACAAAAGTGACTAAGAATATACTTCAGTTGAATTATCAGATTAGCAATATCAGGTCAATTCAAAACAATAAGGAAATTATGTTTCTCAAATTCGATCAGAAAAACATCAGCATATTTAATTTGGAAACAAAAAAAATGCGAACTCTTGCCTTAAATTACTTTTAGTCTGTCAGAAGATTAGTTATGGAATGATATGCATGGAAATATTGATTACACTCTAATTCCTGTTTATAACCAAATATTTAGTTCCGAACTTCTTATCCGCTATGCTAATTGTGAGCATATAAATGCATTTTCAACAAACTCAAATACCAAAATAAAATCAGTAAATTTGAAGAAGCCGCTTAATTAACCCATTATGAAATCAGTTGCCATAAAACAAAAAATGCACCGTGCCATTGACATCATTGAGGATGAAGATTTTCTAAAAGCAGTTCACATTATTCTGAATACCAAGTCAAAGGAGTATGAATTTGAACTGAACGAAGAAGAAAAAAGTGAACTGGATGCCTTGCGTAAACAACACAAATCGGGTAAAACCAAATCGTATACCGTAGCTGAAGTCAGAAAACACGCTTACAGTAAGCTTAAAAAATGATCTACACCGTCGATGTAAAAGAATCGGCCAGGGATAACGTTACTGAAGCCTTTTTGTATTATGAAAGTAAACAGCAAGGCTTAGGTGAACGTTTTTTAAGTATCTGAGAAAAGCACCTGGAAGTATTGCAGAAGGAGCCAAAACTATACCAAAAGAAATACAAAGAATTTCGTCAGCTACTTCTCAAACCCTACCCTTACCACATT
>JALOMJ010000093.1 GCA_025455485.1 Bacteroidia bacterium
ACAACCATTTAAAGATAATTGATTATTTGCCAGGCGCAAAATAAGCAATGTTTTGTGTAGACCTTAAGTTGGTTTATAATTCCGGAGGAAAACCAATATTGATAGCAACGAAGATCATCTGAGTACCACCTATACCAAGAAACGGTTTCTATGCAATTTTAGCCCAAGTTGATTTATTCATGAGCTGTTTTGGATTTTGATTTGTTTTTAAAATTCAAGGCAAATCCCAATCTGGTTCTAATAGTGCCACCATCGAAATCTTTATTAATGTAAGGGGATATTTCAAAAGCGACTTGAAAATTACTCAGTGTTTTGATGGGAATGGCTCTTAGCCCGAAGTCAATAAAATACCCGTTGGTAATGGGTAAGTCAGAATAAGATTTGGTTGTATTAATACCGAACACCTGTTTCGCTCTTTCAATATGATGTGAGCAGATGTTTTGGACTTCTACAAGAGAATCATTTAGCCACAAGTTACCAATTGATATAACCAAAGTAAGTGTACGCACAATTATCAATATGGTCTTTATAAATTCTGATAATGGACATGCTTAAATCCGCATCCGTTCGTCTTTTTAGGGTATAAATACGCTCGCCTTTATAAAATACCGCAGCATCCCCTTTCATTACCGATTCCTTGATATATCCGTCAATTATGGAGGAATTGCCCTTTTTTTGTTCTTCGTTACCATTTCCAATATAAAGCACAAGCCCCCTTAAATCAAATCCGTTTTGAGCTTCCTTCAATTGATTGGCAGCCTCTAAATACCTCTGCGCAAAAGTTTTATACACTTGTAAATTAACAGAGTCGTTCATGTTTATTTCCCTTTTAGCACGAATCATGTCTTCATAGCTGGTACGAAGGTATTGCTCGAGGGGACTTATCTCAACATAAATATCATAGTCTCCATTTTTCCATAGCCCCATCCGGGATTCATTTATAGTTTTCGAAAGTTGAAGTTCAACAATAGCCGAATCTTTTGAAGTTTTGTGAATCAACGCAGACTCTATTGTATTTTGTGAGCATCCAAGATGCTGAATCGCTATGAGGAAAAGAAATACAAGGAATTTCATTTGGTTAGATGCAGTAATGTTAATGTCTTCTAATTAAATGCTTGGCGTTATTTTTTCGAACACAATCAATTACAATTAGCATTTGCGCTTCAAATGGCTTAAAGTAAATATAAAATTTTGAGTCCTATGTTGATACGATACCGCTGAAAATACTTTTGGAATGCTACAATCTGTAGCAATACCTTGCTTTAAATGCTGGTAACTTAGAGTCATGAATCGAAGCCTATATTTAACAGAAACCTTGAATGCTTTGGAGTTCAATGGTAAAATGAACAGTCTGGAAAACCTTTTCAGAAAGATTGAAGATCTTGTTTTTTATCTGGAGGCTCAGGGGCAGGTAAAAACGGCTGAGCAATTGCTGGCCTGCAACTGGGAATTGAAGGCGCGCATGCAATGCGACCGGGAAGAGCAGTGGCTTTGGACCTTTGTGTGGATTAAGGACAAGGTGCTGAGGAAATTGGGGGTGGAGGCGGGTACTTTGATTTCTTTCAAGGCAATAGCTGAGATGGAGATACAAGCATTCGGGGTTCAAGAAGTTTTAGATTCAAGGTACGTGTTGTACTCGCCTCATCATTTGCTTATTGCTCAAGGTTCAGAGAGTAGTTCTTTTCTTAAAAGCATAGTGCCTTATTAAGTAATATGTGTTTTAAAAACACTAGTTAATTGGCTTCCTTAATTCAATACCTATAACATTATCCGTTAATAAATCAAAGCACCCTATACTTAACAAGGTGTTCATAAACAAAACATTTCCATTTTTAGTAGTTTTAAGGCATTTGAAGTGGCCTTGAAAGAGGTTTTTTAACTTTCATCAATGTCTTGGCCGAACATTGAGCTTTTAAATTCTGTAGGCACCATCTGAAAATTGACAAGTAATCAAAACTTCTCTAACTTTGGATGTTGATGCTTTCTAAAACCTATAATTTACATCCTGAGGATTGGGTGAACAAATATGGAGAAAAACTCTACACCTATGCTCTATTAAAGTCGAAAAACAAAGAGCAGGCAGAAGATTGGGTTCAGGAGACATTTTTGGCGGGACTTGGAGCAAAAGATTCTTTTAGAGGGGATAGTTCTGAACTTACGTGGTTGTATTCTATCTTAAAAAATAAAATAGCACAATTCTACCGTAAAGCCTCAACAAAACAAGAGGTTCCATTGAACGGTTTATTTGCCGATCAGGAAAATGATTTGAGTCTATTCTTTAACGAAGAGGGTACCTGGAAAGAGCATAGTTCGCCAAGGGATTGGCAACTCGACCCTGCCATGGCTTTGGAAAATAAAGAGTTAGGACAAATATTGAACCACTGTTTGGATAATTTAAAGCCTGGACAGAAAGAAATCATTGTGTTAAAATTAATGGAGGGCCTCGGTTCTAAATTCATTTGTAAGGATTTAGGCATAAGTGATACTAATTATTGGATTCAGATACACAGAGCCAAATTGCAACTAAGGGCTTGCATTGAAAAAAAGTGGTTAACGAAACAAGGAAAGTATGAATAAGTTGATGAATCTTATGGTATTGTCATGCCAAAAAGCAGGGCAATTGATAGAAAAAAAGCAAGTTAAAAACTTAACAATTCTTGAAAAACTGCAGTTGAATGTACACTTGCGTATATGTGAGCGCTGTGCGGATTATGAGAAACAAAGCGTTTTGATTGATGCAATGCTTAAAAAACATCCGAAACAAGCCCTCAACGGACAAGAAATTCGTTTGTCGGATGAAATTAAACAGCGAATACAGAAGGAGTTAGATAAAAGAATAAAAAAATAGATCGTTTTCTGTAAGGGTTTTTTTCTTGGAGGCACTAATAGAGTAAAACCTATTAATTACCTAAAAAAACCAAACATGAAAAACATTAAACATTTATTCGTTGCAGCATTCCTAGTTCTGGCTTCTGCTGCATTTTCTCAAAACAATTCCAAGGTTATTGCCATGGTTACTAAGGCCAATTGGTGTCCGGTATGTAAAGAACATGGCCCACGCATGATGGATCAGGTATTTTCAACGTATACCGATGGGAAACTCTTAGTTATATCCAATGATATTACGAATAACGAATCCATTAAGGGCTGTGAAAAAGACTTGAAAGCCAATGGCCTAAGTAATTTGGCCAAAGAAAGCAAAATGACAGGCATGATTACACTGATCAATGCTAAAACAAAAAAAGTCATTAGCACCATAAGTGTTGCTGAATCTACTGAGGCAGTTAAAAAAGCTATAAATTCGGCTTTGTCCAAAGCGTCATAAAAATCAAATAAATTAAACTTATGAAGACAAAACAATTCATTACCCTGATTTTCTTTACCGTATTTGCATCAGCAATTTTATTTTCTTGCAAGAAAGATGAAAAAGAAGAAACTCCTGCTCCGGCCCCAAGTCCTTCTCCCAATGCAGAATTTGTAGCAGATACCAATAGTTTTTTAAGTTATTCAACCTGGACGATACAGGCTACCAAATTTGGCAAAGACCCGGCTTTAGGTGCAGCACATGGTGGCAACGACAGTACCGTAACCAGGCAGGTTCACTTCAAAGATGGGCAAAGTCCGGTAAATGGAAAATATCCTGTAGGGACCATAATTGTTAAACATTCAACCAACACCGGAAATACACTTAATGAAGTAACAGCCATGGTAAAACGAGGAAATAATTTTAACCCTACATTGGGCGACTGGGAGTTTTTTATGCTTCAACCAGATGGTAAGATTGCTAAAGATGCCAACGGAGTTTTCATGAGAGGTGCCAATTTGATGAATGGCATGTGTGGAGGTTGTCATGCGGGAGCTGCAGCGAAGGATTTTATATACTCTAAATAATCGAATTTGTAATTCGATTTGAAAACCCCGGTAAATCTATCGGGGTTTTTTTGAAACGATTGAAAGTTAAAAGCTAATGATAAGATGAGCTAAAGTTTCTTTGAAAATTTAAAGTCTTTGTAGCTACAAGATTTTGGAAGGATGTTGGTGAACAGCAAATCTTAAAACTGAAAAGATAGAAAGCTTTCATTGAACAGAGACATCATGCGTAATTATTTTAAATTGAAACTTAATAAATATTACAATGGCTTACATAAAAGTTATTGAACCTGTTGAATCTGAGGGTGAGCTTAAAAGAATTTACAATGATTTGCTTAGCGTTCGCGGACAAATCGCCGAAGTATACAAGGTACAAAGTCTAAATCCTGAGTCGATTCTAAAACACATGGAATTATACATGACCTTGATGTACGGGAAATCACCACTATCAAGATTACAACGAGAAATGATTGCCGTAGTGGTAAGCGTAAGCAATAATTGCAAGTATTGCACAGTTCATCATTGCGAGGCCCTAAGAAAATACATTAAGGATGAAAATATACTTGTTAACCTGCAACTTGATTTTGCTAAAGCGGGCTTACCGGAATTGGAATCGACGCTTTGTGAATTGGCATGGCAACTTACCCGCATTCCTCACATCAGTAACGAATTTTTATTACAAAAGTTGAGGGGACTTGGTTTGGATGACAGAGCCATATTGGATGCTACTCTTATTATTGGGTACTTTAATTTTGTTAACCGGCTTGTATTAGGTCTGGGTGTATGTATAGAGCCTGAAAAAGGAAAAGGGTTCAATTATTAAAAAGCACAACATGTTAAAATTAATAGAAAAAATAGGTTTTTTTAGGTTGACTTTGATACCTATTGGGGTAATCATTACAATCACCGCATTTAAAAATGGGATTCATGGAATGGGTGTTGTTGGGATAGTGGTGATCTTGTTTGGTGTTTTAAACAAATGTTTATTGTTTGGAACCTGTGATTTGGATGCCAATAAAAAAACAAAGAAGATTTTATTCATGAAAAGAAAAATAAAGCAGTCGTGATGAAGTTCTCAGTGGAATAGAAAATGCCATTTAAACTAACTATAAGTGCATAAGGCATAACAAGGCTTTACCGTATAAGTAAGGAAGGTTGAATTTCTTGCTAATGGATTACTTTAATTCGTCAACAAAATTTAAGAGAGAAAGACATAGAGTAGTAGTTGACAAATCGAAAAGGAATTGTTTATTGGTTTACTTTTTCGTTTAATTTTTCATTTTGCTTACAGTAAAGATATCTTCATAACGGATGTCGTTGTTCTCTCCGATGAAACGAAAAGACAACCCTTTTTTTACGTTTTGTGCTAAATGAAGAGCAAGTTTTCATTAGGTATTTAATGAAATAAGGAAGAGTTTTTCAAATCACTTTGTAAACCTCTTCAAATGGTACCCGCATGCGTTCGCCCCAAACTCCCTTCTGCTCTCTGATGCCACAGGAGATAATCATGTTCACTTCAGCGCCATGGGGCAAATGGAGGAGCCGTTTAACCCTTCTGCTGTCGAACCCTTCCATTGGGCAGGTGTCGTAACCCAGTTCGGCCATGCCCAACATAAAGGTTTGAGCCGCCAGAGCACAGGATTTGTGCACCACCACCCTCATGTCGGTTTCACCGGCCTGGTAAAACATGGGCCTGAATAACCCGACAACGTTTACCAATAATGTTCGCAACAAGCCCCAAACGCCAAAAAATTGCGAGTATAAAAAGGGCATGGCAGCGCCGTAATACAACTTCCTTTGTTTGATGTATTTTTCCTGTTTTTCAATTGGGCTGTTTTTAAGAATGTTTTGGGTCTCTAAGGCAAGCATGGTTTTGGCCCTTTTTCGGTGTAGATCTTGTCGCGTGACAAACACCACAAATTGTTGAGCGGTTTTTGCCGTGTTTTGATTCAAACAGGCCACTGCTACTGCTTGCATTACCTCAGGATTTGTAACGTGATAAAATTCCCAAAGCTGCATGTTGGAGCTGTTGGGAGCAAGAGAGGCCAATTCTAAACACCGTTTCACTTTTTCGCTGTCAATTGGAACCGGTTTGTAATGCCGTATGGATCGGCGGTAATTCACTATTTCTTCAAAATTCATAGTGCTTGTTCATTAATCAAATGTCTATTATCAAGTTACAAAATACAAAGGTAGTGTGTTGTTGAGTAAATGGCTCCCAATAGTAAGAGTATTCAATTGTCTCTTAATATTTGAATTTGTTCGCTTTGGGAAAGTGACTTCTCAAAAAGTTCGTAATAAAAACCAAGTACAAAAAAATCCCTGCCGGTTTCGTCGTTTATTTTGTAATCAAACTGATGCACATAGCCAGTTTGCAGCATAAGGTTTTTTGACGTGTTGTAATTAAGAAGAAATTGCATACGTGCGCGTTCAAAATAGGGTTCTTTATCCGTAAAAAACAACTCGTAAGTTATGGCGGCTTGAAAGGGCGCAAAGCCTTTTTTTTCGTCTCCAAAAGGGCAGGCTAAACCAAGTCGGTAGCGAAATCGGTTTTGATAACCATCGCTTGTCCAGCGCATTTCAACCCGATAGCGCTGTTCTATTTTAATGCGGTCTACTTTTTGCAAAAGAATAAGTTGTGGCCAAAGCCTGAACTCGTTGTTGTTTTTTGGTGTAATAAAATTACCACCTTCTTTATAGGTTTGGTAAGTGCCCGCTGCCAATGTCAGAGTTAAATCATGAAATACGGTATAGTTCACGCCACCTTTGACTTCATAATAATGAAAGTTGTTGTAAAATTTTAAAGAGCGCAATTGTGCTTCTCCAAATCCGCTCCATTTTTCCGTAGAGATGTATTTTAAATTCAAAACATTCCAACTTCCTAAATCAAAGTTTTGAGCAAGTGGTTTGTATGAGGATAAAACAAGCCCAATTAGCAGTAATAATTCTTGTTTCATAAATTATTTGAGATGGTTTTATCCTTTATTATGGAAATCGACTTTTGTAAGAACAGGGAATTCGGTATGGTAATAAAATCTCCAAGTTCGGTTTTAAGATGTACAAAAAAATAGGTTAAATCAGTCACTTCTCCTTCAAATGGAAATTCTTTGTCTAAAACCTTAATTCTGTCTCCAATTTTTATGGGATGATTAAAAAACAAAAGCAAACTTGAAGTAACATTTGAAAGTAATGACCATTGTGCAAAAAAAGCTATGCCTAAGGCCGTCAAGATTGTCCCTACAAAAACAGCGATTTCATTTTGTTCTAGCCCCCATACCGCAGCTAAGAGAATTACTAAAGTTAGAAAAGAAAAGAGTTGTAAAGCTTTCACAATTATTTTTCTTCTGCCTTCTTGCAAATGGGTGTTTTTAAGTGCATTATTTACAAGTACTTTAATAATGAAATAGGATGAAATATAACCGACTAATACTACTGCGGTTTCTATAATTTGGATTTTGTAAGAGTTCATTTGCTGTTATTTTAATTTGATATTTTATTTCTCATCTTGTTTTAAAAAACTGCTTATTAGGGAAGGTTGTTTTCTCTGGTAATCAATCTGTTTTATTGATTTTTGTTTTTGCTTTCTATACTGGTCAACAAATCCATCTTATTTCTGTTTTATGGTTCTAATTTGAATTACATCTACAAAAAAGGCAAAGGCCATTGAAAAATAGATGTATCCCTTGGGAATTTCAAAGTGAAGACCTTCTGCCAAAAGGGAAACACCTATCATCATTAAAAAACACAAGGCTAAAATTTTAAAGGATGGATGTTTTTTGATGAAGTCACTAATCGGTTTTGAAGAAATCAACATGATGACAACGGTAACAATTACAGCGGCGTACATCACCCATAATTCTTTTACCATGCCAACTGCAGTAATGATAGAATCGATAGAAAAAACCAAATCCAAAAGGATGATTTCTGAAAGCAAGCGTTTGAAACTTCTTACTTTTGGAATTTCAGGACCTTCAGTGTTGGCCGTTTCGGTTTTATGATAGATTTCTTTGGTGCTTTTGTAGATTAAGAAAAGTCCACCTAAAATTAGAATCAGCCCTTTTCCCGAGAAATCAATCTCGAATAAGGTAAAGAGGCTTTGGTCCAATTTCAAGATCCAGGCAATAAAGGCCAAGAGGATCAACCTCATCACCATGGCCAAGCCAATACCCCAAAAACGGAGCTTGCCTCTTTGATTATCCGGCAACTTGTCTGCCAAAATGGAAATGAAGATAATGTTGTCGATACCGAGAATTATTTCCAGCGCGATGAGGGAAATTAGAGGAATAATGGCTTCTGTCATGTTTTTAGAGTTTAGTCCAAAGGATGTTGTGCAAAGATTGCAAAAAGTTTAGTCAATAGGATGGATAAAGAGAAGGTGACGAATTCTTAGGCAGGAAACCCGGCAGAATAAATCTCATAGATGAGAGTTTTTTTCTATGAATAGCCGTTAAATATCTTTCGCATTCGATACACTTTTGGTCAAGGATATTTTCCTTCGGAAAAGATTTTTTCCCAGCTGGCGTCGGTGTTCTCACCAACGATACGAGAAGGCTTAATGTATTAAAATGCATATTGTATTGCTAAAGGGATTTTTTCCTAAGTAAAAGATCCCTTTTAACCCATCGTGAAAATGCAAAAGCTATCACGCTTCGCGTGATTGTTTTTTGTTTTGCACCTCCGCTTATTAAGCGGATTTTTTCCTTCGGAAAAGATCCCTTTTAACCCATCGTGAAAATGCAAAAGCTATCACGCTTCGCGTGATTGTTTTTTGTTTTGCACCTCCGCTTATGAAAGCAAGCTTTCAACGCTTCGGTGCAAAACAAAAAGCCAACCCTTTGGGTTGGCCTTTTGCATTTATCTGTGGTCGCGAAGGGATTCAAACCCCTAACCTTCTGATCCGTAGTCAGATGCTCTATTCAGTTGAGCTACGCAACCTATTGTCCTCCGAAGCCTTGGCGATCTCTATTCGCCTCAGTTCTTGCTGACGTAAATTGAGCCGCAAATATAGGGTTTTTTTGTAATTTGCAAGTCATTTTTAAGCCCCCATTATGCAAAAAATCATCGAATCGGCCTGGGAAAACCGGGAATTGTTGCACGATAAATCGGTTGTAAAAACCATCAACGAAGTCATCGAACTCCTCGACCTTGGTCAGCTTCGTGTGGCCGAACCAACAGCCAATGGCTCCTGGAAAGTGAACGATTGGGTGAAAAAAGCGGTGATTTTGTATTTCCCAACCCGTAAGATGAATACCATAGAAGTGGGTCCCCTGGAATTTCATGATAAAATGGCCCTCAAAACCAATTATGCAAAATTGGGCGTACGTGTGGTGCCCCATGCCATTGCGCGTTACGGGGCTTTTCTGGCAAGTGGCGTCATCATGATGCCCTCTTATGTAAACATTGGTGCTTATGTGGATGCCGGAACCATGGTGGATACCTGGGCAACGGTGGGCAGTTGCGCACAGATTGGCAAAAACGTACACCTGAGTGGAGGTGTGGGTATTGGTGGGGTCTTAGAGCCTGTTCAAGCCGCTCCGGTCATCATCGAAGACAATTGTTTTGTGGGTTCGCGTTGTATAGTAGTAGAAGGCGTGCGTGTAGGAAAAGAAGCCGTGTTAGGCGCCAACGTGGTGCTTACCATGTCCACCAAAATTATTGATGTCACCGGAGATTTCCTGCGGGTGAATACCAGGTGCCTTGCGCCCTCATCATCGGTAAACGCAAAGCCAGCACCGATCTCAAAACATCTTTGAACGATGCGTTGAGAGAAAACAATGTGGCGGTTTAAGTTTTAGGAGCGTTTTGTTGTGCAAGCAATTGCAAATCGTGAATGAGTTTTTTTTCTTTGCGATTCAAATCTTCCTGATCGCGCTGCTGTAAATTGTGTTTTATTTCTTCTATACTAAAATACTGACCTTTGCTGCTATACTCATCGGCCCTTCGCCTGGCCCTCACTTCAGGGTCGGCGGTCATGAATAATTTAAGTTCTGCTTTTGGAAACACATTTGTGCCAATGTCCCTGCCATCCATCACCACCCCTTTGCGTTTGCCCATTTGCCGCTGAAGCGCAACCATTTTTTCACGCACTTCTTTTATTGTACTTACTTTTGAAACAACAGAACTTACCGGCATTAAGCGAATCTCTTGTTCTACGTTTTCACCGTTCAAAGTGATATCGGAATGGTGGGTTTCGGGATTGTTAGCAAATCCCAATTCTATTTCCGGTAAAGCCCCAATAAGGGCCTGTGTATTGATATTTTTTTCAGCGTCAATCCAGTGTTTACGAATGGCAAATAAGGTCACCGCCCGGTACATGGCCCCGGTATCGATGTATTTGTAGTTGAGTTTATACGCCAAAGCCTTGGCCAGCGTGCTTTTTCCGCAACTGCTGAAACCGTCGATGGCTATGGTAATGTTCTGCATTTTGCTAAATTAACAAAACAAAATACAGGAAAAAGAACCTCCCTTTTTATTTTAAAATTTTATTAAAAAGCCCTTCTATCCTTGGCAATTACACTAAATTTGCCCTTTAATTCAAATCAGAATGATCAAAGCGGATGTTCTCTTAGGCCTGCAATGGGGCGATGAAGGAAAAGGTAAAATTGTGGATGTGCTCACACCCGATTACGATATTATTGCGCGGTTTCAGGGCGGACCCAATGCCGGACACACCCTCGAGTTCAATGGCATCAAACACGTATTGCATACTATCCCCAGCGGGATCTTTCATCCCACCGCCATTAATGTGGTGGGTAATGGTGTGGTGATTGACCCTGTGATCTTTCGCAAAGAAATTGAAGCCTTGCAAAAACTGGGAGTTGACGTACAAAGCAAATTACTCATCAGTAAACGGGCTCATCTTATTTTACCAACCCATCGTTTGATCGACGCGGCCAGCGAAGCCTCTAAAGGAAAAAACAAAATTGGCTCCACGCTCAAAGGCATTGGTCCAACTTACATGGATAAAACCGGGCGAAACGGGCTGCGCATTGGAGATATTGAAACGGATGAGTTCAATGAAAAATATAACGCGCTGGTAGAGAAACACAAACAATTGCTTTCCTTCCATCATTACGACTATAACCTATCTGAACTGGAGCCGGCCTGGTTTGAGGCGATAGAGTTTTTAAAACAACTGCAGTTTGTTGAAACCGAACATTATCTGAACACCGCCATTAAAAACGGCAAGCGTGTTCTTGCGGAAGGTGCCCAAGGCAGCTTGTTGGACATTGATTTTGGTTCTTATCCTTTCGTTACCAGCAGCAACACAATTTGTGCAGGCGCCTGTAACGGTTTAGGTATTGCTCCCAACCGCATTGGAAAGGTGATTGGTATTTTTAAAGCCTATTGCACCCGAGTGGGCAGCGGACCTTTCCCAACAGAATTAGACAACGAAACCGGAGAAAAAATGCGTCAGATTGGTCGTGAATTCGGCAGCACCACAGGCCGTGCCCGCAGAACCGGCTGGCTCGACCTTCCTGCTTTGAAATACGCAGTGATGGTGAACGGAGTAACAGAACTCATGATGATGAAGGCAGACGTTTTGAGCGACTTCCAAACCATAGAAGTGTGCACACACTACAGCTATCGCGGAAAAACCATCGATTACCTTCCGTACAACATCGATCCTGCCTACTTAAAACCGGTGACCGTAAAACTGAAAGGCTGGAATAAAGATTTAACTCAAATTGACAACAAAGCAAAATTTCCGGTTGAATTAATGGAATACATCCGTTTTGTTGAAACCGCAGTTGAAACTCCCATCTCCATTGTTTCCGTTGGTCCGGATAGAACTCAGACCATTCGGATGTGATTATTGATCCCCAAACAGCTTAGGTTTTATTATCAAATGTTCTTAGAAGTATTCTTAGTAATAATTTCTAAGAGGAATTTGCACATCAACTAATCCTTGAGAAGGGATTAAGAGTTTTTGGTTTTTAGAATTGATAATTTTTTGCTTTTGCGCCCGGGACACGAAAGGCTTGGTTCTTTTCGGGCGATCTGCACTTTGTCGCCCGAAAAAACCGGAGCGACAGCGCAGCCTGGAGTGGCCCGATAAGGCGCCCAAAAGAAAGTATACTAAATTCGTCTAATTTAACAGAGTTATTCCTGTAAAGTAGACTTGAGTTTATAAGATCTCCAGATCATAAACACCCCAAGCGCTATAAAAGGAAGGCTCAAAATCTGCCCCATGTTAATGAGCAAAGCCCCCTCAAAAGCCACCTGATTTTCCTTTAGCATTTCGTCGAAAAAACGCTCCACAAACAATAATACACATAGAAGTCCAAACATAAATCCCGGACCAAAATTGTTGCGTTTGTTTTTCCAAAGCCGGTACATTAAGACAAACAAAAACAAACAATAAACGGCTTCGTATAATTGCGCCGGGTGACGGGGCTGATTGTCTTCACGAACAAAAATAAACGCCCAGGGCACATGGGTCACGGTACCGATAATTTCACTGTTGATGAGATTGCCAAGGCGTATGAACATTGCTGCCATTGGAACAACAACCACCAAACGGTCGAAGAGCCAAAGCAGGTTTTCTTTTTCTTTCCGGCAGTATAGCAACATGGCAACGATAATTCCAATGGCGCCTCCATGACTGGCCAAACCACCTTCGTAAACTTTTAATATATTGATGGGGTGAGAAAGGTAACCTTCGTTGACGAGCAGGCCTTGTGCGTTGTATTCATCAAACCAGGGACCATAAAACAAACAATGCCCAAGGCGCGCACCGATAATCGTTCCTAAGATGATGTACAGGGTTAAGGTATCAAGCGCTTTTTCAGTTCTGCCTTCCGTTTTGTAAATCCGGTTCATGATAAAATGTGAGCAGATGAAGGCCAGCGCCCACATGAGGCCGTACCAGCGTACAGGCCAGTCGATACCGGGAATGGTGAAGAGTTCAGGAGAGGGATTCCAGTGGATATAAGCATTCAGCATAGCTGACAAAAGTAATAATTATTGGCTATTTTTGCGCCCATGATAAATGTGGCTGTTTTCGCCAGTGGAGAAGGTACCAATGCTGAAAACCTTTTTAAGTATTTTGCGAACGATCCCCGCGTTCGGATAAAACTTGTTATCACCAATAAGGAAGATGCCGGAGTAGTTGCAAAGGCACATCAATACAAAAAAACCGTACAAATAGTTTCCCGCGAAGCGCTTGAAAAATACAGCAATCAGTTGGTGGAATTTCTTCAAGTGGAAAAAATTGACCTGATTGTGTTGGCCGGATTTTTATTAAAGATACCCACTGAATTTATCAGGGCTTTTCCGAATCGTATTATCAACCTTCATCCTTCTTTACTTCCCAAATTTGGAGGAAAGGGGATGTATGGCAAACACGTACACGAAGCGGTTTTGGCAAATAAGGAAAAAACCAGCGGGGTAACGGTGCACTATGTAAACGAGGTGTACGATCAGGGGGAGATCATTTTACAAACCTCCTGT
>JALOMJ010000218.1 GCA_025455485.1 Bacteroidia bacterium
TTTTTCTTCCATAACGCTTAAATCTAGGCATGATAATTTTTATTCGGTGTTGGAATGTTGACAACTTTTTCCTTAAAAAATAAACGATAAAAAAGTTGTCAATATTTCAATGCCGTTATGATTTGACTATAAAAACAATCTTCTATTAGCAAATAAATTGCATCACCTTGTTTTAATTTTTTATAGTTGGCAGCCGCACTCTTTGGAATGCAAACCTTTGGTTGCAGAACGGTTCTAACGGACTATGCCTATTTTGATTGTTTTTATAGTATCATTCTTATGCCATTGATATTTCATATGCTTTCTTTTCCCGTAAAACAAAAGCCATCCTGGCCAAAAGCTTTTTTGCAATCCTGATAATTGCTTTGTTACTGTCCATGCGTTTGCACAACTGGTAGTATTTTGCCATCAAAACCGTATCCTTGCCCACGGCTTTCCACGCACTTTCCACCAAACTGTGTCCACGTGGTGTAATGTCCCCAACTTTTTGGTTGTCCCCAGACGAATTGGTTGATGGGATAAGCCCAACATAGGAAGCTAATTTGTCAAGGCTGTGAAAACGTTTAATATCAACAATCTCAGACAGAAACCGCATGGAGGTAATTAGCCCGACACCCTGGATACTCATTAGCAAGTCGCAATTTTGTTTAAATCTGGGTTGGTTGGATAAGGTTGTCATCTGTTTTTTTACACTTGTCAACTCACAACTTAAAGTATTAACTTGCTTAATCAATATGGCAAGTGCAGCATTTCCACTGTCATCTCTCAATTTTATTCCCTCAAGCCAGATCATGAACTTTTTGGACCAGTGGCTTTTTGAATTTGAAAATTCCTCGGGTAGCCTAATCCCATAAAAATGCATAAAAGATTTTATGCGGTGTTTGTTACGGCGCAAATCCTTGGCAATTGTGTAACGTGACCTTATCAAAAGGCGGTCTTCCAGAGCAATGTCGGAAGGAACATAAATTGCCTGCAGATCACCATTCTTCAATGAACGGGCAATTTTTCTACTGTCACGAAAATCTTCTTTTTGCCTTTTTTCTTTATCCGTTGTCGGGATATCGGCAGGGTTGGTAATAATCGTTTCGACTCCAAGCCGGGATAATTCCTTTTGAACCCAAAAACCACAAAATCCAGCTTCGTAAGCTGCAAAGTAAGTACCTCCAGGAAAGTTGTTTTCCAGATAAGCAGAAAGAACTATGGGTTCAGGCGGCTGTGTGAAAGTCTTGTGAAAAGTCTCTTCTACAAGAATTGTCGTTTTCCAGTCCTTGTTGTGGACATCAATACCACAATAAATATTTTGACCGGTAAAATCCATTTTGTTAATTTGTTTTGGCATAAGTTTCAATTTTAAAGTTAATACCGAGCTCTTATGTAACTACTTTTTCTAAGCTGCCTGCAAAAGTTCTAATTTTCTTTTTAGTTGATTGATTTTCTTCTGTTTATATTTTTCTTGAAATTCAATCAACGCTGTTGGGTTGAAGGCTTGTTGTCCGCTTACCATTTTATAAAAAATTATTGCAAGTTTTCGTGCTGTTGCCACAACAGCTTTTCCTGCACCTGCCTTTCCTTTTATTCTGCGATAATAATCTCCGATTGGACTTTTACTATTGTGTAATCCGTTTGCTGCCATTCGAAAAGCCTGGCCTGCATGGTGTTTCTTTTTCATTATCCGGCTGCTTATTATTTTTCCTCCTGATATTTTTGTGTTGGGGGCCAAACCCAGCCAAGAGGTAAAATGATGTTCATTTTTCCATTTTGACATGTCGGTACCAACTTCGGACAGAATGGTTAGTGTGCTTAATTCACTGATTCCAAATACTTCGGTAACGTTAACCCCTAAAATTTCTTTCAAATAAGCCGTTGCGTTAAATGGCAACTTGTGTTTTCCGGAAGCTTTTCTTTTTACATCAGGAATATCACTAATAACCCCTTCATTTTTTGAAGCAATTTGCTGAATTAATTGGTGTTCTATCTCTCTTTCACATTCACCAATCATTTTCCTGTGGGTGCAGTATAATTGATAACACTGTTTTAGCTCAAATAAATGTTCCATCGTATAATGACCATGCAATGATTTGATGATTTCTTCCCTGCTTGCCTTTATTCTCCTATCCCTTAATTCAGCAAGTTTTTCCGGGTCCCTTTCCCCTGAAAGGATTGATTCGATAATTAGCAAACCCGTCTTTCCATCAATATCGCTAATGATTGTGTGCAGTTTTATATTCATTAGTTCCAATGCCTTTTGCATACGGTTAAGATATACAGAACATGTGGACTCTAAATTCTTCCGGTGGCGCACAATACTGCGAAGTGAACGGGTAAGCTGATCGGGCTGAAAACTTGCCTTGAGCAACCCGCAGCTATGTAATTTTTGTATCCATTCAGCATCACTTTCATCGTCTTTCCGACCTGTCACATTTTTTACGTGTTTAGCATTTACAAGGAAAACTTCAAAGCCAAATTCCTGCAACATAAGAAACAATGGAACCCAATAAACACCAGTGCTTTCCATTGCAACCGAAGTGACAGAGAACTTCTTGAGAGTCTTGGCAATCGAATGTAAATCACAGGTAAAACAACCAAAGGAACGCACCTCTAATTGCCCTTGACCAATAGGATAAGCCACCATCATTTCTTTGTCAGATACATCAATCCCAGCTGCTGTGGGGTTGATTACTGTTAACTGTGAAATCCTTTTCACCGTCTCGCTTTTTGTTTTAATTTTACTCATAATTTTAAATTTAAGCGTTTAAAATCGCTCCGTGCCTGTTGGTTTTTGGTGATTTTTAATTCTCTTATACGGCATCAAACTGCCAATTCGGGCTCTTAAAACCAACAGTACCAGACTACTAATTGATGTTAGACATCATAACTTTAACGGTTTGTACTGCACGGAGCAACGCTTAAATTTAGTGTATTCACCTGTTATTCGTTTATGGGCTTAATTTTTTATATTGAGGGACTACTAAGTTAGATAAGTAGCTCCGAAACTTATGCTTTACAAACATAGGGTCTTCTTTTTTGAGAAGAACGGTTCCGTTCCGGTGTGTCCTGAATATCACTTATAATCTTTGTCTGTAGCGGGGATTAATGATTTACAGATCCATCATCATCAGGTCGATTTTATCGAACAGTTCGCCAACACCCAGCGCAGCCCAAATAATAAAAAGGCCAAGAATAATTTTTAAAACCCAGTGAATT
>JALOMJ010000094.1 GCA_025455485.1 Bacteroidia bacterium
TTGTTGAGTCCCGAAGGCTGAGAAAATAAATTAGTGTTGTGCTGTTGCGGCATGTTTTCCGGCTTTGGTTATGTTATAAAAGAATTTTTGCATGTCCCAGGCAGAAGTAGGACAGCGCTCGGCACACAGGCCACAATGCAAACACACGTTTTCGTCTTTCACCATCACGCGTTTTGTGGTTAAGGTATCGGATACATAAAGGTCCTGATGCAAATTTGTGGCCGCCACTTTTAATGTACTTCGCAAATCGCTTTCAGTCTCCTGATTATCCACAAAACTGATGCAGGAAGTTGGACACACATCCATACAGGCATCGCACTCAATGCACTTGGTTTCGGTAAACACGGTTTGGATATCACAGTTCAAACACCGCTCTGCTTCCTTAAAACCGGTTGGTAAATCAAAACCAAGTTCAACTTCTTTTTTTAAACTTTTCAACGCTACGGCTTTTTCAGCCAAAGGCACCACATACCGTTTGTCGTTCACTACATGGCTGTCGTAAGACCACTCGTGTATGCCCATTTTCTGACTCACCAGATTAACCATGGGAGACGGGCGGTCCTTCACCAAATCTTTGTTATTGCATAGCAGGTCGATGGAAATAGCAGCCTGATGTCCGTGAGCCACTGCAGTAATCACATTTTTAGGTCCCCAGGCGGCATCGCCTCCAAAAAACACTTTTGGGTTGCTGGAGGCAAAGGTGGTTTTATCTACCTCGGGCATGCCCCATTTATCGAATTTCAAATCCAATTCTCGCTCAATCCAAGGAAAGGAATTTTCCTGCCCAATAGCAATCAGCACATCATCGGCGGGTTCAAACACATCGGGCTCTCCGGTAGGCACCAACTGGCGTTTGCCGTTTTCATCCCGCACGGCTTTTACTTTTTCAAACATCATGCCTTTGAGTTGTCCATTTTCTACCACAAAGGATTTTGGCACGTGGTTATCTAAAATGGGAATGTCTTCGTGTAAGGCGTCTTCTTTTTCCCAAGGCGAGGCGCGCATTTCGCTAAACGGACTGCGTACCAGCACCCGCACATGTTCTCCTCCCAAACGCCGTGCCGTACGGCAACAATCCATAGCAGTATTTCCTCCTCCCAATACAATAACATTTTTGCCAATGGTTTTGCTGTGCTCAAAGGCTACACTGCTTAACCAATTGATGCCAATGTGGATGTTTGTAGTGGTATCCCAACGACCGGGTAAATCAGCGAGGTCTTTTCCGCGGGGAGCGCCTGTGCCAATAAAAATAGCGTCGTAGTCTTTTTCAAGCAGTTCTTTTAAACTGGAAACGTAGGTATTAAAATGCGTGTGAATACCCAAATCAAGGATGTACCCAACCTCCTCGTTCAACACCGCCTCCGGCAATCGAAAAGCCGGAATCTGGCTGCGCATAAAGCCTCCCCCCGATTTTTGTTCATCAAACAAATGAATTTCATAACCCAAAGGCGCCAAATCTCTGGCTACGGTAAGCGAAGCAGGACCGCCACCGATAAGGGCTACTTTCTTTCCGTTAGGAGCAAAGGGCCCCTGTGGCATCATACTTTTTACATCGTCCTTATTATCTGCAGCCACACGCTTAAGCCGGCAAATGGCAACAGGTTCTTCCTCCGCCAAACGGCCGCGACGACACGCAGGCTCGCACGGACGATCACAGGTACGTCCCAAAACACCCGGAAACACATTGGAATCCCAATTCACCATATAGGCTTCTGAATACTTTCCTTCAGCAATTAAACGAATGTAATGTGGTACTGGTGTGTGTGCCGGACAGGCGTACTGGCAATCGACCACCTTGTGAAAATACTCGGGGTCCTTAATGTCGGTTGGTTTCAAATTTCTTAGCGTTTAGGGTATACTGCCGTATTGGTTGAACCAAAAATAAGACATTTTTATCAAAAGCAAGAAACCTAAATAGTCAGCCCTCAAAAAGTCTATTTTACTTTTACGTCTGTAAAAATTTTAAATTAAACCACACTAAAATCAGATAAAAGCTCACGCAAGCTGCATATCGAGTAATGATGAACGGGTGCTGCTGTCTGGCCTTCGAGAAATTACGTTGAGATCAAGAGTTGCGTTTCTGGTGTTCTAAGCAGGCGGCAGGCGCTAAACCAATTTATTGATTTTAGCATGCGTGCGCGCCCTTCGCCTGCGACAGAAACGCAACTTGTAGTATCTCAAGTAATTTCTCGTAAGCCTTGATTTTTGGTTCTTTTGATCAAGCAAAAGAACTTAGAAAATAAACCGAGTTATCTGCCGGTAAATGAACGGAAACGTATCATTTTCGGCAAACTAAGGCAACCCAAATCAAACTTTTTCTCTTATTAATGGGAACTCTAGAGAATTTGATGTTCGATTTAATAAACATGAGTTTTATCCGCTTATACTCAAGCGGCTTTGTTCAACCACTGGGGTTTCTGGCGGTTGGTAGCCGAATCGCGTATGGGCAGCTGATAAATTTCGGCCAAGTGTTGGGCCATGGCAAACACCTCTTGTTTGTTTTTGGATTCGTGAATGATGGTGCGGCGCTGGCGATTAATGAGGCTCACCTGAAAATGCCCGCGTTTCTCATTCTCAAACTCATCGAGATGACAATCTTCGCATTTCACATACACCGTTCTGAACACCAAAATGTACTCCGGTTTGGGCAAGGGTTTCCACTCGCCTGAACGCAAACCCAATATAGATTCATACGCCATGAACCGATTGCCTTTAACATCCAGCAAAACACCCGATTTTCTCAACCAATTGGAGCCTGCCCGATGCCCGTGTATGATCTCATTTTCCATACCTCAAAGTTAGTAAATTGCCCAGGCAAACGCGGTGACTTAAGTTACAATTAACTTGATTAAATTTTGAAAGGCTAAGATTGAGGCTAAGGCTAAGGCTTTAGTGCTTGCTTTTCAAAATTAAAATTGATGAAAGGCAAACGTTTGAACCGCTTTTTGTTTTCGGCAACGTTCCAAAGACCTATTTGAACCCCGTATAAATTTTTAGCCATATTAACGCCGCCAATGCTCATGCCGTACTGATGTTTGATGTTAGATACAAAGGAAATGTTGCAGCCTCTGAGCGAATGAAGCCTGGATACAAATAGTGCAAACGAAAAGCCCGTCAGATTTCCTTCATCTTCTTTGGAAAAAAAACCATGAGTCAGAAAAAAAACACCCCTCATTGTATCAGAAACCATGATGCAGCCAAACCCTATGCCATTAATTTGCCGGGCCAAAATTCCTCCACCCACTGTGAGTCCATTCACCTGGTGCCCGCCAGCTATCAAGCCGCAAACAAACAAACCATTCATCAAATGCGTGATTCCATAAACACCCCCTATTTTAATGCCATTACAAATGGAATCAGAAGATCCAAACAGGCCAATACTCAAACCATTGGAGATGTTCATTTTGGAATTCATTGACAAATTAATACCGTTGATTCTATTGGTTCGTGCATCCCAAAAGTTGAGTCGTATGCCGTTGTAATTTTTTGAATTGCCGAAACACAGGCCTGAGTTGTTGAAACCCAGAGACAGGTGTTTGTTTTGCGCAAACATGGAAGCTTGAAACGCAAATAAAAACACAATCACGTACCATAAAATTTTATTCGTCTTACTGATATGTCTCATTTTATACATCAGGATAAACCAAAGGTGCAAAACCCCTATTTCAAAATTAGAGGAATTTTGTTTCACAATGCATGCCTCCTTCAACAAAATCAATAAATCGAAAAAACTCTCATGTTCACATGATTAGAATGAAAAAGCCCGGAATTCAATTCAGAATAAGCGTTTGAAAAGATATTTATTTGGGATTTCGTTTTATTTTTATCTTTAGCCGTGCAAACTTTTTCTTTTCATATTTTATACATCGATCCGGGTACCGGAAGTTTGTTGCTACAACTCATTGCCGGAGGATTAATTGCCTCTGCTGTATTTTTCAAAAAAACCTGGTTATCCTTTCTTTCCATGTTTAGAAAAAAACCTTCTGAACCCGAAAACGAAGAATGAGCATTCGCATAGATCCGGGTTCATTCAGAGACAGGGACGGTGTTGTTTTTTTTGAAGGAACAAACTGCTACCGCACCATACACAATCACTATTCAAACACCTGGGATAAACTTGAAAAAAGCGGACTTTACCGGGAATTGGTGGAGGAAGATAAATTAATTCCTCTTGAACCTTGCGATAAGACTCAGTTTACTGAACTATCCGAAAACATTTACAAAATTTATAAAGCGCCTGTCTTACCGTTTATTTCCTACCCGGGAGAATGGAGTTTTTCTCAACTGAAAAAAGCGGCACTGCTCACACTTTACATTCAGAAAAAAGCCATCGAAAAAGGATTTTGTTTAAAGGACGCCTCGGCATACAATGTGCAGTTTATTGGAAACAAAACTATTTTTATCGATAGTTTATCCTTTGATATCTACGAGGAAGAGAAACCCTGGCAAGCTTACGCACAATTTTGCCGGCATTTTTTAGCACCCTTGCTTTTATCCCATTATGGTATTCCCGAAGCCCATACGTTTTTTCTCAGTCACATGGATGGTATTCCGCTTCAAACCTGTTCCAAACTCTTGCCTTGGAAAAGCCGTTTTCATATCCTGGCCTACACACACATACACCTGCATGCCAAACTCGAAAAAAAACATGCCGCCGACAGGGTACTGAATTTTAAAGGCCTGTCCTATTCCAGAAAAAAAATGCTCTCCCTGATTGAACATCTCGAAATGGAAATCAAACAATTAATAGCCGGAGAGCAGGAAAGTAACTGGACAGATTACTACGATACGTTTTCGTACCATACAACAGCCTACGCTGAAAAAACAGATTTTGTTAAACAAATCTGTGCGTCCATTCATGGAAAACTCTGCCTCGACCTTGGCGCCAATAACGGGGCCTTTACCTTTATTGCAGCAGAACATTTTGAGCAGGTACTGGCCTGCGACGCCGACGCCGCCGTGCTCAGAAATATCCGAAAGCAAAAAAAAGAAAACGTATTAACCTTGCAGGTCGATCTTAACAACCCCCTGCCCGCTTACGGTTGGAATTCCAATGAAAGAGCCTCGTTTATGTCAAGGGCAAAACAGAACGACCTCACCCTGGCCCTGGCCCTCATGCACCACCTGTGCATTGGCAACAACCTTCCCTTTGAAAAATTAGCAGAATGGTTTAGTGTTGTATCAAAACACCTCATCATTGAATTTGTGCCCAAGGAAGATGAGCAGGTAAAAAAACTGCTGGTAAGCCGTAAAGATATTTTTGAAGAGTATAACAAAGACAATTTTGAAAAAGCATTCTCACGCTTTTTCGACAAAGCGAAAGTACACCTGCTCTCAAATTCCGAACGTGTGATGTATTATTTTATAAGAAAAGCCAGTAATGCTAAGGCGTAAATTAAAATTATACACCTACCACACCTTTTTAGTAGTGCCTTTTATTGTGCTGTTTTTGTATGCGCACAATCTTAAATTAAGTAAGGCAGACATGACCTATCGCACGCTTTTTTACGGCACCGTGTTTTGTTTGCTCTTGTACGGACTTAGCCAGGTGTTTTTTCGCAACCGATTAAAAACCGGTGTTTTTGTAAGTCTTTTATTGTTTGGCTTGTTTCAGTACGGTGTGATGTACGAACTTTTGGATGTGTTATATAGAAAAGGCTTATGGCCTTTTGATAACATTCACCGCTATCTTTTGTTGGCCTATGCAGTACTTTTCGGCGCATTGTTGTATTATTTCAAAAAAACCAAACACGATTTTGTTCGGATAAACTATTTCTTAAACTTTTTAATTCTCATTCTATTGGCATTTAATGGGGGGAAAATTGTGCTCTTCCACAGCAAGGCCGCAAACACAAATGGTTCTTCAAGAGAAACACAGGCCGCAGCAACTCAATTTAAATCTGAATTACCAAAACCCGACATCTATTATATAATTCTCGATGGGTATGCCAGCCGGTTAACACTGGAAAAATATTACAAACACAACAATGCAGACTTCTACAACAAACTGGATGCAATGGGATTTAAATTTTGCGATTCAGCCTACTCCAATTATTACAGCACCACAAAATCATTGTGCGCCACGTTAAATGCACGCTACCTCTCTGAAACAGAAGATGCTCTAAGCGGATTAAGAAATAACCGGGTGTTTTCACTACTGAAAGAAAATAACTACAACATCTATCACCTGCGCAGCGGTTTTGTGGTTACCGGTTCGTTTACCCGGGCGGATTCAGCGATAGACATTGGTGGACCCAATGAATTTGAATTGAGCTTACTGAAACACACCGCGCTCAGGTTGGATGATGCCTTTGGGATTTTCGCCATACAGCGCTTGCAAAGTCAATTCAAAAAAATGTACAGCATGGCCGACATCAGTGCCCGGCCAAAATTTTGCTTTATGCACTTCGTAGCTCCACACCCGCCATTTGTGTTTGAAAAAGACGGAAAGATTCGCTCCAAACATTTCAGTGATGAGAATTTATGGGAACCTGAACAAGATTATCTGGATCAGCTGACGTATGTAAGCACACAAATCACAAAATTTTTAAGTTACTTACAGCAAAAAAACCCTTCTGCCGTGGTTATCTTGCAATCAGATCATGGCCCTTATGCTTCCGCTAAAACAGCAGAAGAAATTTTTGAATCAAGAGCAGGTATTTTATATGCTTACAAAGCACCTGAAAATATTAAAATTCCCGATAAAACGAGTTCGGTGAATACCTTCCCATACCTCTTTAACAGTTTATTTAGTGCTCAACTTAGGCTATTAAAAGATAGCACTGCAGGCAAAAACCAGTTTATGAATAACCCTTTGTTATTTAAAAAATTGGAAAACTGTACGCAAAGATAAATTCAAATGGCAATCCAAAGCCTATATCTGAATACCTATCTTTGAAAGGTGAATGCTTTTCTCAACTCGGCAATAATCAAATCCATTTTTTTTAGCAACGTCTTTTACGGAGCTTGCGTTGTAGCCCTTGCTATTGAATCTTCCTTGCAACAAAGAGTGCCTTTAAATTCCTTCGCGTTTTACCTGCTTTTATTCTTTGCAACGCTCCTGTATTATAACCTGGCCTTTTCCAGGATTGATAAAAACAGTAAGGAAGAAAATCCACGGCTCACCTGGTACCAAAAACACTACAACATCTTGCGGGTCATGCAAGTGCTGTATTTGCTTTTGTTCATTTACCTCGCAGGTGAACCTTTGCAGGTGTTGATGCAAAAACTACCCCTTCTAAGTCCCTTAGAATATAGTCTGCTTCTGCTCTTTCCTTTTGCTTCGCTGCTATATTATGGCATCAACACCAGCTATTTTAAAACCGGCAACCTGCGCAAGATTGGCTGGCTGAAACCCTTTATCATAGGCTTTACATGGGCCGGAGTGGTGGGCGTGCTCCCTCAACTTTTTTGCCAACTCAGCCAAAATACCCCTTATCATCTCAACACGGTGGCCATTTTGCTATTCCTCAAAAATTTTATGTTCATTTCTGTCTTGTCTATCATGTTCGATATTAAGGATTATGCGAGGGATTATAATTTTGAATTAAAAACCTTCGTCGTTAAATTCGGACTAAGAAAAACGATCTTTTTTATTCTCATCCCTTTGCTTTTACTGGGCTGGCTGTCCTTTGTCATTTATGGTTTCCTGAATGGGTTTTCCTGGATGCGAATTGTTTTAAACACACTGCCCTTTTTATTGTGCATTGCCGTGGCCCTGGAACTGAAAAGACGAAAATCCATTTATTTTTACCTCATCATCATTGATGGTTTAATGTTGGTAAAAGCCCTTTGCGGGAGTATTGCCGTGCTTTATTTCTGATTGACCTCTGATTTTCAATTAACGAAGGATTTCCAATAATTTTGGAGCAAGGATTAAATCCCAATCTCGTGTTGGTGCCTGCAGAAGGTCCGTGCGTTGGCACAGACGCGGCGCGGAGCAGTAAAGGGTGAATTAATTTTGAGTAGAAAGTCGGCAAGGGCGCTTGCGTTTAAAATAAAATAAGGTGAGATGGCTCGTGTGCGGTATTTTATTTTTTTACGTTGCCTGACTTTCAAGCAAAATTAAGAGCGCGTAGACCAATCGCCGCGTCTTGATTTTTTCGTTCTTTTTTATCAAGAAAAAAGAACAAAGAAATTAATATTTCAATCTTTTTTCAAGACCTTTACCATTATCTACTTTTGATTCACATGAAAAAAGTTAATCTGAAACAAAAATTCAAACTGTTTAATGAACACTGGCATCCTCACATTTTGGCCGAATTGAACCAACAAGAAGTTAAAATTGCAAAACTCAAAGGAGAATTTATCTGGCACAAACATAAAAACGAAGACGAATTATTTCTTGTAATCAAAGGCACACTTCAGATCGCCTTAAGAGATAAAACGGTGACCTTGAAAAAGAATGAATTTTTAGTTGTTCCTAAAGGCGTAGAACACAAACCCATTGCCAAAAAAGAAGTGCACGTACTCCTCTTCGAACCAAAGGGCACCCTCAATACAGGAAATAAAAAAAGCAAACTCAGCCGTAGAAAACTCAATACGATCTGAGCTTTTGAAAATACACATTCGCCAATCAGAGAATCCAACCAGCACTGTGACACTAAGAAATTCTCTGTGTTACCCTGTGCCGAACGCTGTTGACTCTGTGGTTAATACGTTCTCAGTCGGCAGTTAGCAGTCAAAAAGCAGAAGCTATCGCTTCGCTTCATGACAGGTCTTTGATCTTTTAACCCATTCGTGAAATGTAGGCTTAGTAGTTAATTCGTGGAATTGGTG
>JALOMJ010000219.1 GCA_025455485.1 Bacteroidia bacterium
GCAGTCAAAGTTGAAGGGTTCACGGCATTGTAAGTAGTGTAGGTTGTTCCTGTCCAAAGTTTTACATTTTGAATAAGGTCACCACCACTCACAACTTGAAAGTTCGATTTATTAATCACCCATTGAGAAACAAATCCCCCGGCAGCACCATGTGCGTGCACCGTTCCTGCAGTGGAACCCATTTCGTGGTTAATGAAAACTGTAAAAGTGGAACCGCCATTATCCAATGCGCCCATTCCGTCACCTAACCCTGCAAGTGGATAACCACCAATAAGATCACCAACAGTTAACACCGAAACTGCTGTTCCCCCGGCAACTGAAGGCCACATGTAAGGCGTGTTGGTTGTGCTTGGCCCTGTTTGTAATGTTTGCGCTGTGCCCAAACTTACCAGTCCGAGAGCGCACAAAAGTGTAGTAAAATTTTTTTTCATTGTGTTTAGAGTTTAATGAGTTGCAAAGTTAAAGGAGGCATGTCCACCAAGCATTAAGGAAGAAAGAAGGAATTATTAATAATACCAATGGTTTTGAAGCAATGGCTTTACGTTGAATTGATGATTAAAACCAAATGCGTGTTAAATGAGAAAAAAAGAAACATTTTGTTAACTTGAAATTGATATTGTTTAACGATAAACTTTAATTTGAGGCCGATAAAAGGAAAAGGCTTCAACAAAATTCGGAAACAAAAAATTTACATTAAGTATGAAATTAAATGAGTCATTGAATCATTATTAAGATAAGAAACACACAGTATCAACCCGGCAACTTAGTTGAATAAAATCCTTGTCTGCCTTTCTCTCAAGCAGCAAAGCTGAGCCAAAATCATTTGGAAAGAAGCACTTCGGCTAAAGAGTTGAAGCCATTTTTCATTGCATAATCAAAGGCGGTGAACCCTGCTTTTGAGCGTAAGTATTTATTAGCTCCAAATTGCAACAAACTTATCGCCACCGTTTGGTGATTCAATTGGGCGGCATACATCAGACTCGTAACCCCATCTTCATTGCTGTCGTCAACATTTGCCCCAGTGTTTAAAATCAGGTCTACCAAAATTTTATTACCCTTGTAAGCAGCCACTAAAAGCGATGTTCCTTCGGGTGATTGAATGTTGACGTTAGCATTCAGTTTAATAAGGAGTTTTGCTGCATCCATCTGCTCGCGGTAAACAGCAATAATTAGAGGACTAAAACCAATTTCGCTCAAGGCATTCACCGTATCTGGATTTAAATGGAATAAGGTGTTGATTCTTAAGGTATCATTCGATCTGGCAGCATCAAAAATAGTTTGTCCGTATCCACTACTTTTACTAAAAATTAGAATAGCTATGAACAGTCTATATAATAGTTTACCCATGTAAGCTAAATAAAAAGGATTTTAGTGAAAAATGCATAGTTTATAAATTACCTTTTGATCGGAGAGTTCAATTTTTAAAAAGTACACACCCATGGGAAAATAATTTACATTTAATTCGAATTGACAACATAGGTTCAAACGTTCAAATAACAGTTCTTTCCCGTTTAAGTTGAAAATACTCACTGAAAGGATTTTATCTGCTAGGGATTCAATATAAAGGTAACCATTTGCGGGGTTCGAAAAAACAGAAACCAAACCATTGCTCTCGCTTGGTATACCCAAACATTCAGATACATGCACTATCTGAGAGCTTGTATCTTCGCAATTGTTTTCGTCAGTGTATTTGTAGAGAATTAATACAGTTCCTGTTGGGCTTAAAGAAGGAGTAAATACATTAGCAATAACCCCGATTCCGGAAAAAATACCCCCTGATGGATTGCCTTGAAGATTTTGGGGAGAATCATCAACACAGTAGGGCCCCGCTGACGTTATGCTGCTATTTGGAAGGGGGTAAACACTTACGCTCACCGGTGCGGAAGGCGCTGAGTTACATGGACTAGAAGATTGGCTTACAGCGTATGTGCCGGTTGAAGAAACAATAATACTTTGTGAAATAGCACCGTTGGACCAGGTGTTTCCCAACGTTGCAGAGGACATCAAAACAACGCTGTCTCCGTCACAAAAGTTGAGGTTGCCGTTCACTATTACCGTTGGACCGACCGGAGTTGGATTTACCACAATGTAATTATTCTGAATAAACGTTGAGTTTCCCATTGCGTTTGTTGCTTGTAAGCCTACTGAGTAAGTGCCTGGTAAAGTGTAGGAAATACTTGGATTTGATAAGGTGCTTGTGGCAGGTGAACCTCCCTCAAAACTCCATACGTAATTTAACCCGCCACCAGTGCTTTGGTTTAAGAATGAAAAGGAATTACCGGAGCAAATCGAGAAGCTGCCACTTACAAAGCTCGCTGTTGGCACAGTTAACCATTGCAAACTGATGTTGTTTGCCCTATCGTTTGATCCATGATAGGCGATATCATAATCTGCTGAACTACTTCGCGCCCATACCAAACTAATGGCAGATGCCGAATAATTTAGTATGGCATCATTCAGGTCACCTGTATTCAGTAAACGCGAGGCCACCACTGTTCTTTGGCCAGCGGAAACAGAATTGCTTTGGATATTCCAGTTTTGAACAACATCATTTACAACACCTGAGCCATTGTAGCTGCCAATATAATAGTCGTTCCATCCAAGTGGATGAGGAGAAGCAGTTTGGCCGTTGGAATAAATAAGAGCGTCAGTATTTGGCATGGTAATTCCAAAACCTATTCCAATCCAGCGATCCGATGGTCCTGTGAAAGTTATTGTGATAGTTGAAGTGGATAGGCTGGCACCAAAAAACATGCCAGAGCCAATTGGGCTGCCACCCGATGTGGGTAATTCCTGGTATGGAATGACCTTAATTTGAGCTGGCAATACAAGTACAGATAAGCC
>JALOMJ010000220.1 GCA_025455485.1 Bacteroidia bacterium
GCTTTTAATGCCGTTTTTCCTTCCACCATAAACAAAGCCGAAACTTTGTATGCTGAAGTCGCATTAAAATTCTGAATTTCCCTTTCGCGCTCAACAATCAATCGCACCGCAACCGATTGAACACGGCCCGCCGACAAACTCGGACGAACTTTTCTCCACAAAATGGGCGACAATTCAAATCCCACCAAACGATCGAGAATTCTTCGCGCCTGCTGGGCATTTACAAGATTAATGTCAATTTCACGGGGATTGGAAATAGCCGTTTGTATGGCTTCTTTGGTAATTTCATGAAAAACGATGCGTTTGGTTTTGTTTTTTTGAAGCCCAAGGGTTTCAAACAAATGCCAGCTGATGGCCTCTCCCTCACGGTCCTCATCGGACGCTAACCAAACCATATCCGCTTTCTGACTAAGTTTTTTTAATTCCTCAATCACCCGCATTTTATCGGGCTGAACTTCGTAGGTGGGAGTAAAATTGCGGTCCACATCAATACCGGCCCCTTTTTTTATCAGGTCGCGCACGTGCCCGAAACTTGATTTTACGGTATAATCCTTTCCTAAAAACCCTTCAATGGTTTTGGCTTTGGCCGGGGACTCAACAATCACTAAATTTTTACTCATACTTTATTATATAGGACCCTTTAAATTCTAAAACTTGAAACAACGTGGCTATAAAAAATCGCAAAGGAAAAAAAATATTGATATAAATAACAAGAGTTTGGGCTTCGACTTATTAAAATACACGGTTTAGCTATTTAAATATGTTAAAAGTATGTCAAATTGTCACTTAATTCTTAACTTCGCCATTCAAAATGCGTGAACAGGAAAAAATTATAGATGAAAACAAGCAAGGAGAAGCCTTGTTTTTAGAAAGTGACTCGAAGAACGGAAAAAAACTGTTTTTGGAAAGTTACGGTTGCCAAATGAATTTCAGCGACAGCGAAATTGTGGCGTCCATTTTAATGAAAGAGGGCTACGCGCTTACCAAAGATTTCGAGGAAGCCGACCTTATTTTTTTAAACACCTGTGCCATACGTGAAAATGCCGAGTTAAGGGTGAGAAACCGATTGAATGATTTTAAACGGGTAAAACAAAAAAATGCAGGGGCGTTGGTTGGTGTTCTGGGCTGTATGGCCGAGCGCCTCAAATCACAACTCATGGAAGAAGAAAAGTTGGTGGATATTGTTGTGGGTCCAGATTCTTACAGAGATTTGCCAAATCTTATTAACGAAGCTGAAGACGGGCACAAAGCCATCAACGTCATCCTCAGTAAAGAAGAAACTTACGCCGATTTGAGTCCGGTACGCTTGGACAGCAATGGCGTATCTGCATACATTAGCATTACCAGAGGCTGCGACAACATGTGCAGTTTTTGTGTGGTGCCCTTTACCAGAGGGAGAGAGCGCAGCCGCGATCCGGAGAGTATTCTTACCGAAGCAAGAGATCTGTTCAGCAAAGGATTTCGCGAAGTGACTTTGTTGGGTCAAAATGTGGATAGTTATCTTTGGGCCGGTGGCGGATTGAAAAAAGAAGTACTCACGGAAGAGCAAAAAGCAAAGGCTGTAAATTTTGCACAATTGCTCGAAATGGTGGCCTTGGTGAATCCATTGCTGCGCGTGCGTTTTTCAACCTCCCACCCAAAAGACATGACGGATGAGGTGCTGGAGACCATGGCCAAACATCACAACATTTGCAAATACGTTCACCTTCCGGTGCAAAGCGGCAGCAGCAGATTGCTTGAAATGATGAACAGAGGGTATACCCGCGACTGGTACCTCAACCGCATGGCGGCCATACAGCGAATCATTCCGGGCTGTGGTATCAGCACAGATGTGATCACCGGTTTTTGCAGTGAAACGGAAGAAGAACATCAGGAAACACTCAGCTTAATGGAAACCGTGAAATACGATTTTGCATACATGTTTTCATATAGCGAACGACCAAAAACACTGGCCGAAAGAAAGTACAAGGACGATGTGCCTGAAGAGGTGAAAAAACGCCGTCTGCAGGAAATTGTTGATCTGCAAAGAAAACACAGTACCCTGCGAACCGCTGAAGGACTGGGAAAAATACACGAAGTATTGGTAGAGGGGGTTTCCAAAAAATCAAAGGAGATGCTGATGGGGCGTAACTCCCAGAATTTTGTGGTGGTGTTTCCAAAAGGTCAGCATCAACCCGGTGATTATGTAAACGTATTGGCCACCCGTTGTACACCGAGCACTTTAATTGGAGAAGTAGTTTAGAACAGAAGAAGAGAGCATGAACATTCAGGATGTAAAACAGAAATACGGCATCATTGGCAATAACGCCATGCTTGAACGGGCGGTGGACATTGCCCGCCAGGTAGCACCTACCGATTTGAATGTGGTAATCAATGGTGAAAGCGGAACAGGAAAAGAAATTTTTCCACAAATCATTCATCAGCACAGCGCCCGCAAACACGGCCCCTATATTGCCGTTAACTGTGGAGCGATTCCCGAAGGCACCATCGACAGCGAATTGTTTGGTCACGAAAAAGGCGCCTTTACCGGGGCTACCGAAACCCGCAAAGGTTATTTTGAAGTAGCTAACGGAGGCACCATATTTTTAGACGAGGTAGGGGAGTTGCCATTGGCCACTCAGGCCCGTTTATTGCGTGTGCTGGAAAGCGGGGAGTACATGAAAGTGGGCAGCAGTAAAGTGCAAAAAACCGATGTACGTGTAGTGGCCGCTACCAATATCAACTTTTACCAGGCTTTGGAACGCGAAAAATTCAGGGCCGACCTGTATTATCGCTTAAACACGGTGCCAATTTATCTTCCGCCTTTGCGTGAGCGTAAGGAGGACATCCATTTATTATTCAGTGATTTTGCAGCCAAATACCGTATGCCGGTCATTCGCCTGAATGCTGATGCAGAGCAAGTGCTGGTAAATTACTATTGGCCGGGCAATGTGCGTCAATTGAAAAATATTGCCGAACAAATTTCCATCATCGAAAAAAACAGGGAAATTGGCGAAGATACCATGCTGAAATATCTGCCCCAGTATAATTCAAGCAATGTGCCTTCAGTTATGAAAAGCGATGGCTTGGGAAGCGGACCGGTATTTGAAAACAACGACAGAGAAATTATTTTTAAAGTGTTGAGAGATTACAGGGGCGAAATTAACGAGTTGAAAAAAATGGTTTATGATTTGGCTTCCGCTGTAAGTGGAAAAGGTAACGTCATAAATTCAGAAGGCGAGCCTGTGTTTAACCGCATTTATCAAGAGGGCCACTTGCACGCAGCCCCTACAGCCTTGAGTGTTCAGCCCGGCAAGCTTCAACCATCTCCAAATTCGCCACAGGTAATTGAAGTGGAAGAAACCCTCTCCTTACAGGATAAGGAAATTGATATGATTAAAAAGGCATTGCGCAAGTACAAAGGCAAACGTAAAAGTGCTGCAAAAGAACTGGGAATTAGTGAGCGCACCTTGTATAGAAAAATTAACGAATACGCCATTGAAGATTAAGTGATGGTAAGGTTCAGAAACATAGTTCTGTATTTCTTGGCAATATCTTTTTTAATTGCCTGTAAAGCCAGGGTTTCGCTAAGCGGAGCCACCATTCCACCCGAAGCAAAAACCATTAGCGTAGCGTTTTTCACCAACAATACCAGTTTAGGGGCACCAAGTTTATCCTTACGATTCACGGAAAAATTGCGCGATGTGGTGTCTCAGCAAACGCCCTTAAGTTTGGTTCGTCAAAATGGCGATCTGCAATTTGAGGGATTTATTTCAGATTACAATGTGGCGCCCATTGCGGTGCAGAGTAACGATCAGGCCGCGCAAAACCGCATGACTATTACTGTGAATGTGAAATACACCAACTCGTTTGATGCAACAAAATCGTTTGAGCAAAATTTCACACGATTCTCTGATTTCGACAGTAAGTTGAATGTGGCGACCGAAGAACCGCGCCTGGTGGATGAAATTTACCGGCAAATTACCGAAGACGTGTTTTATAAAGCCTTTAATAACTGGTAATTATGCAGGCCGGAGAATTGCTCGCACTCATAAAAAACCCTGCTTCACTCAAACACGAGGATGTGGCGCGTCTTGAGCGCATCACGACCGATTTTCCTTTCTTTCAGCCCGCCCAATTGCTGTTGTGTATGGCAGCCCGCAAATGGGATGCGGCAGTGTATCAGCAGCAACTCAAACGCAGCGCCATCATGGCAAGCAGCAGAAGCCATCTTTACGATCTCATCAAAAAGGTTGAGAAAGACATGCAGGCCGCTGAACTAAATACGTCAGAAAGTAGTGTGGTAGCTGAAGAAAAGCCCTCACCGAGAGACCAAAGCACGGAAGAGGAACTGCGCATTATTAATGCCGCTGCACAAAATCAGAAGGCCCCGGTGCAGGATGCCAAAAAGCCACTTCCTTCCTCTTTGGATACAAAATTTCCGGAAGATTTTCTCGAGAAAGAAATTC
>JALOMJ010000095.1 GCA_025455485.1 Bacteroidia bacterium
TGCTCTAAATTTAAGGTGTGGCCCGCGTTTGGAACAACAACGAACTTTGAGTTTTTTATGTTTAAATGCACTTCATTTGCCATGTGTACAGGTAAAAGCGTATCCTTCTCCCCCTGAATAATGAGCGTTGGGCTTAATATTTTTTGCAGAGCTCTGCGATAATCCACCCGCTCTTTAGTTGCTTTCATTAGTTTTAGAATGGCCCCGGTGTTTTGATTGAGGTCCTTTCTGGCTGTTTTCATCACTTCAATCGGAATCAAAGGATTAAGAAAATACTCCTCGCTTAACACATTTGGCAACATAATATCAAGAAGCAAATTATAACCGCCATACTTTAATGCGTTCTCCCAACTCAATTCAATGGCCTCAAAATAGGGGTTCTTATGCGCAACCGTTGAAATTAAAACCAATTTTCTCAACATTTCAGGGTGGTTTACGGCAAAGTGCTGCGCCACAAATGAGCCATAAGATAACCCCACAAGATGAACTTTGTTTATACCCTCTATTTCTAACAAGCCTTTTATGTCTTTGGCATGTTGATCAAAATCTCTCCAATCTCCCTCTTTGGAACTTTGTCCCTGAAAAATAAAATCTATCAAAATCAACTTATAGTTTTCCTTAAAATAGGGCGTCATCAAGGCCCATGATATAGTGCTTTGCGTTAAGCCGTTCAAAAACACAATGTACTCAGCAGAAGAAGCGTTTCCCTGTATTTCATAATACATGTCTAAACCGTCGTGCGTTTTGTAAATCATCTTAGAGGTATTTAAACTGAACTTTACCCTTTTTTACCTGAAGCCTGGCTCTTCTGCCAAGGTAAAAGGCCATGTTTTCGTCAATGTGACCTGCAGGAAAATTAAAACATACCGGATAGGAATATTCCCCTACAGCCTCCATAATTATTTCTTCGGCTGTTTTGCCAAAAGATATGCTATTGTCTTTCATGTCGCTTAAGCCACCAACCATAAGGCCCGCAAGCTGTTCGAGTTTGCGGCTGCGTTTTAGCTGGAGCATCATCCTGTCTACATGGTATAAAAATTCATCAAGGTCTTCGATAAATAAAATCTTATTCCGGTAATCCAACTCTGAGGGACTTCCGCTTAAAGCATACAGAAGAGAAAGATTTCCTCCCACCACCTCCGCTTCAGCAAAACCATCCCGGTTTAATTCATGTGGCTCAATTTTATACTCTTGTGCCTGGTTGAACAATAGTTTTTTTATGGATAGTGTAGCTTTTTCATGCTTCAAAAAATTAATGGGCATGGTAGCATGCAAACTGCAAATATCCAAACTTTGAATGTGGCAATGTAAAACAGTCACATCACTATAACCAACCAGCCATTTCGGGTTTTTTGTAAAACCGGTAAAATCAATGTCATCAATGATTCGTAAAATACCATAGCCTCCTCTCGCAATAAGAATGGCCTTGGCATGAGGGTGATTGAGTGCCCATTGCAAATCCTGCTTACGTTCTTCGTCTGTTCCTGAAAACTGGTTGTATTCTTTGTAAATGTTTGGGCCAAGCTCAACATTAAGTCCCCATCGTTTTAAAATACTAACAGTAGGCTTTAGTTCCGTTTTGCTGATTTTACGCGCTGATGCCACTATGACAATGGTATCGCCTTTGCTTAGGTATGGTGGGGCCAATGACATAAAAACGCGTAATTAATGTTTTTTCTTTTTATGCTTTTTATGTTTTTTCTTCTTATCCCTCTTTTTGTGATCTTTCTTTTTGTGATTCTTTTTCTTGTGTGGTTTTTCGTGTTCTTTTATCGATTTTTCCAATCTGCTACCCGGAGAAGCCATTTTGTCTTTTACCTCCGGGCGGGTTTCTTTTGCCTGTTGATTTATGTTTTTTAAATTTTGCTTGTATTTTTCATGAAGCGGCTCATGTTCAGCCCTGATGTGATACCAAAATTCACCATTTTTAATCCGGTAAATCTGCATTTCCGATACACCGAATTTTTCTGCGATTTGTTTCAATGACACTTTGCGCTTGGGGTCCCATATCATTGTTTTAAGCGCCAGAGCACTCTTTTCAGTGAGTAGTTTTGAATGGCTGCTTTTAACAATGGCCCTGTTTTCACGCGCTTTCTTTGAATTCGGACTTTGTGCCGTGTGCGCCCGGTGTTCTGAAACAGTGGCCCATTTCAAATTTTCCACTTTATCATTTAAATAATTGTGGTCTTTGTGAATGATAAATTTGTGCGCAGCTGAAGGTTTCTTCAAAAACGCTTTTGCCACTTCTTTAAACAAAAAAATAGCTTTGTTTTTCCCGCGTTGTCTGGTATTATAACGGTAGTAGCCGCCAGTGGGTTTAAAACGCCGCGGTTCTATTCCGCTGCCGTTTAGTTTTTGTACACCAAACCGTCCTAAATTAGAAATCATGTATGGAACCGTAGGCTTCCGACCATCAATTAAAATGGGTTTCCAGACTTCTTTTTTGCTGCTCATCATGAAGGGATTAATTTTATCTTTACCATTGTAAATATAATAAATATTCATCGGAGACTACCGGGAATTAGCCTCTTACAAATTCCCATCATACACTATGAAAAAAAATTTCAAACGTACTCTGGTTACTGCGGCTCTTCCTTACGCCAACGGTCCCGTTCACATCGGACACCTTGCCGGGTGCTATCTGCCCTCGGATATTTATGTGAGGTATTTAAGAAGTGCCGGAAAAGATGTGCGCTTTATATGCGGAAGCGATGAACACGGCGTGCCAATTACCATTAAAGCCAAAAAGGAAGGCGTCACACCGCAGGCCGTTGTAGACCTTTACCATGGCATGATGAAAAGTGCTTTTGAAGAATTTGGGATTTCTTTTGATATCTATTCCCGAACCTCATCTAAAATTCACCATCACACGGCCTCTGACTTTTTTAAGACCCTGTATGAAAAAGGATGTTTTACTGAGCAAATAACAGAACAGTACTTTGATGAACAGGCAAACCAGTTTCTTGCCGACCGTTATATCATGGGAACCTGCCCTAAATGCGGCAATCCTGATGCCTATGGCGACCAATGCGAAAAATGTGGCACCTCCCTCAGTCCAACTGAATTAATTGAACCGCGCTCTACACTCAGTGGAGCAAAGCCGGTTTTACGCCAGACTAAAAACTGGTTTTTACCCCTGGACACCTTGCAGCCCAGAATAAAAGATTATCTTGATCAACACAGTGATTGGAAAAGTAATGTATACGGTCAATGCAAAAGTTGGCTGGAAAGCGGAGATGGGTTGCAACCCCGCGCCATGACCAGGGATTTGGATTGGGGCGTACCCGTTCCGGTTAAAGGAGGGGAAGGAAAAGTGCTGTATGTTTGGTTTGATGCGCCCATAGGCTATATCTCGGCGAGTAAAGAATTATTACCTGATCAATGGGAAGATTACTGGAAAAGCGAGGATAGCCGCCTGATTCATTTTATTGGAAAAGACAACATTGTGTTTCACTGCATTATTTTTCCTGCCATGCTTATGGAACACGGTGGTTTTGTGTTGCCGGATAATGTACCCGCCAATGAATTTCTCAATTTAGAAGGTGAGAAAATATCCACTTCACGTAATTGGGCAGTTTGGTTACATGAATACCTGATTGATTTTAAAGATAAACAAGACAGTTTGCGTTATGCCTTGTGCGCGAATGCCCCTGAAACCAAGGACAATGATTTTACCTGGAAAGAATTTCAAACACGGCACAATTCAGAATTAGTTGCCATATTCGGTAATTTTGTTAACAGAAGCCTTGTGCTTACCCACAAATACTATGATGGGCAGGTGCCCGCAGCAAACACATACACCAAACAAGACTTGATTGTTTTAGAAGAACTCTGTGCTGCCCCGGATAAAATCTCAAAAGCACTTGAAGACTTCAAATTTCGTGAAGCCTTAAGCGAATGGATGAATGTGGCCAGACTGGGAAATAAATATTTAGCAGAAAGCGAGCCCTGGAAGCTCATAAAACAGGATGAAGAACGGGTGAAAACCATCATGAACGTCTCACTTCAGATATGTTGTAATCTGGCCATTTTGGCCGAGCCATTTATCCCGTTTACCGCCGGCAAACTGTTTCGTATGCTTAACTTACCGCCGCTCCGCTGGGCATCAGCAAAACAAAGCAACAACATGGCCCAGGGACACCACATAAATAAGGATGAATTGTTATTTTCAAAAATTGAAGATGCCGAAATTCAGGTGCAATTAGATAAGCTGGCAAAAGTTAAAGCTCAAAGGCAAACCCTAAACATGAAGCCGATTAAACAAGAAACAAGCTTTGATGACTTCGCTAAAATGGACATTCGAGTAGCCACAATAGTAAGCGCGGAAAGTGTTCCGAAAACAGATAAGCTATTAAAACTTTTGCTTGACACAGGCGTTGACAAGCGAACAGTAGTAAGCGGTATTGCACAATATTATAAGCCCGAAGACATTATTGGTCAAAAGGTGTGCCTTTTAGCCAATCTTGCCCCACGGAAAATAAAAGGGATCGAAAGTCAGGGCATGATTTTAATGGCCGAAAATGCCGATGGAGAATTGAGTTTTGTGCTTCCTTCAAAAGATAACATTCAAAATGGAGCCGATGTTAAATAAATGCATCATACACTTGTTTTGTATGGTTTTTCTTTCAGGAGCTGTTTTTGCTCAGGAAGATAATACATTCGGACGTAACACCTTTGATTATAAAGACCCGGAGCAGTTTAAAAATTTTAATAAACGCAGCAAAGTAGTGGCCTATTGGCAAATTAGCGAATTAAAAGCAGGGGCCATTGTGGTGCGATTGCGAAACAACCGTTTGTTGATTGATGAGTTGAATAAATCAGGGAACAAAGCTTTGGCAAAACAAAAAATCATGGAACAATACGCCATGAATAAAAACACTATGATGGCCTATATCGATCACTTCGACTTTTGCAAAGTATACTTTATGTACAGCAATAGCAGCGATAGCCTTTTAAACGGCCATCGAAAAGGTATATTTCTCGATACAACGCTTGCTATAAATCCGAATATTGAACTTAAGGAAACCTTCTATCTGATAGCTGAGCGGGATTATGCTTACAATTCAACCATTGGTTTTGTTAAAGAGGATTCTGCCCGATTGGTAAAAGAAACCGGCACAGCAGTGCGCATGATGGCCGTTGTATTGAAAAATAAATTTTTTCATCAGTTAAAAGCCCCTTTTCCTTATCTGATCAAAGAGAAAAATTTTATGGATGCCGATCTGGATTTTCCAATGGCGGTGACGGAAACTGACAGCAGCCTTCAGTTGCAGTACACAGTTAACAAAACGTATTTTGCCGAATTGGCAGCAAACCCGAAAAATAAAGCCAGTGTAACGGTGCTGGAAAAAGACAACATCAAAGTAGTGCATGTAAAAAAACAATTCACCTACGAAAAAGTGGCAGATGCTGTTGTGCTATTAAATGAAAGCCTGGAGCGTTTCTACAACCAATCTCCACGCATTAACGCTAAAAAATTAGACCCTAAATTTGCTCCCTATTTGTATTAGCAGCCTGGTAATAAATAATTCGTTTTTTTGTTATTCATCTAAATTTCACTACATTAGATTAAAATTTACTAAACATGAAAAAATTAGGCTTTCTTTTCCTGTTCATAGTTCTGCTGTTTACAGGATACTCCCAAACCGATACCTTGCACCTTAAGGGTAACAAAAAAATACCTTGCAAAATCACCGAGATTGGGGAATCCGAAATAAAGTACAAAACCCCCGACAATTTGGATGGGCCTGTATACGTGATGGCCTTGAGTAAAATTTATAAATACACCTTATCAACAGGAAACAGCGTTCTTGTTGCTCCCGATGAGCTTTTAGTTGAAAATCAGCACGGCGACATCATGAGTGCGCGCTCTGTTATTAAAATACATCCTTTTTCCTTTGTAAACAACCAAATTAGTATGGCCTATGAGCAGGTAATTAAAATGGGTATGAATTTGGATGTTGAGCTTGGGTACATTAACAACAATATCATGCCTAGTACAGGCGGTTCCAATTTCTATACCTCTGAAGGCGCTGTGGCATTTATGTCAGGATTTTATATTAAACCCGGTGTTAAGTTTTTGCTTGGCCAGGATTACTCTTTAAAGGGTATGAAATATGCTCATCCACTTAAGGGCCGGTTTTTAAGGCTAGACGTGGTATTCTCATACATGAATTACCAAAATGTGGCCTCAACAACCTCACAAACGTTTTCCCAATCTCCTGTTTTTCCTTATACACAAACCATAACCACCACCTCCAGAAATTCTAATATTAACGTGTTTGGGTATGGAGGTATGATCAATTATGGCAGACAGTTCATTCTCGGCAATGTGATGACTTTTGAATACTTTATTGGCGTGGGTGTAACTTTGCAATCGTCGTTTTATGAAAACCCTGAAACCACAACAACAACATATGTTTATGACCCTACAAACCCCAACAGTTATTACCCGTATTATGCCTATTATGGAAGCGGTGATGCGAGTCAAATAAGCAATTACCACGCCTTTTTTCGCATTCCTGACGTTGGATTATCCGGCACTTTTGGCATTCGCTTAGGGTTTATTGTGCCGGAGAAAAAACCCATGCCCAAGGTTGATTAAAACATAGCTTCATTTACTCAATAAAAAAACCCTGTAAACAAAGCTTACAGGGTTTTCTTTTTAACTGGTTTTGGGCTTAGCCATTAAGCGCTTCAGCGCCGCCCACTATCTCAAGAATTTCCTTAGTGATGGCTGCCTGACGTGCTTTATTATAAGTAATTTTTAATTCACGTTGCATGGCCTTGGCATTATCGGTTGCTTTGTGCATGGCGGTCATGCGCGCCCCATGTTCTGAAGCCATAGAATCCAACAATGCTTTATGAAACTGAGTTTTAATAGAGCGGGGAATAAGATCGTTTATAATAAACTCTTTGTTCGGTTCAAAAATGTAATCTGCTCTGCTTCCACTAGCCTCTGATTTTTTGGCAGCAGGCGAAACAGGCAACAATTGCTCAATCACCACATCCTGCACAGCAGCATTTTTAAACTGATTGTAAATGATAATGGCGCGATCGAATTGTTTGTTGAGATAAGCATTCATTAAACGCTCCGCCACCGGTGCCGTATTGTCGTAACGTAAATCGTTTAATAAATCGTTCAGATGATGCGGCAAGTCAGAGCCTGCTATAAAATACTCTGTTTTTCTGAAGGCATCCTGCACTTTTTTTCCAATGGGCACTATGGTAATTTTATTCCCTGCAGATTCCTGACGAATAATTGACCAGGTTTTTTTAATCACATTGGCATTAAATGCTCCGGCAAGGCCACGGTTACTGGATACCGGAATTAAGAGGATGTGTTTTTCACTTAAAGGGCGGTTAAACTTATTTTCAGTAGCATCCAGGTTAGAGCTCACATTTTCAATGATCTCCTGCATTTTGTTGGAATACGGACGCATCTGTGTAATGGCATCCTGGGCACGTTTCAATTTTGCAGCACTCACCATTTTCATGGCGCTGGTAATCTGCATGGTTGAACCCACTGACACTATTCTATTTCTAACTTCCTTTAAACTTGGCATTCCTCTGAATTCTGTGTTTAACTAATATGTTCAGTTAAGTCTTAAATTAATAATTACGCGGTGTATTTAGAAAGCAGGTCTTTTGCACAAGCTTCAATGGCTCCGGTAATTTCATCGGTTAACTGTCCGGCTTTTAAACCATCCAGGGTAACTTTGTACTTCCTTTCCATTGCGGCATGAAATTCTTTCTCAAATTCACCCACCTTATTCACCGGAACATTTCTTAATAAGTTTTTAGTGCCGAGATAAATTATGGCGATTTGTTGCTCAACACGCAAAGGCGAAAATTGACCTTGCTTTAGAATCTCCACGTTGCGGCTTCCTTTGTCCAAAGTGTTTTTAGTAGCAGCATCCAAATCAGAACCAAACTTTGAGAACGCCTCCAGCTCACGGTACTGCGCCTGATCAAGCTTTAAGGTTCCGGCAATTTTTTTCATGGATTTAATCTGAGCATTTCCACCCACACGCGATACAGAAATACCCACGTTAATGGCTGGACGAATGCCTGAGTTAAATAAATTAGACTCAAGGAAAATCTGACCGTCGGTGATGGAAATCACGTTGGTTGGAATATAGGCTGAAACGTCACCTGCTTGTGTTTCAATAATTGGAAGCGCAGTAAGTGAACCTCCACCCTTAACCATTGGACGCAAGGATTCAGGTAAATCGTTCATGCTTTTTGCAATGTCATCGTTGGCATTGATTTTAGCCGCCCTCTCCAACAAACGGGAGTGAAGATAAAATACGTCGCCGGGATAAGCTTCACGCCCTGGAGGACGACGAAGCAACAAGGACACTTCGCGATAGGCTACGGCTTGTTTTGATAAGTCATCAAATACAATCAAAGCCGGACGACCGGTGTCACGGAAGAACTCACCGATTGCAGCACCTGCAAATGGAGCGTAAAATTGCATTGGAGCCGGGTCAGCCGCACTGGCATTCACAATTACTGTGTAAGGCATGGCACCATTCTCTTCTAACACACGCAGCACGTTGGCTACGGTAGAAGCTTTTTGGCCAATGGCCACATAAATACAAAATACCGGTTTGCCGGCATCATAAAACTCTTTTTGATTGATGATGGTGTCGATACACACCGCCGTTTTACCGGTTTGACGATCACCAATTACTAATTCACGTTGCCCACGACCAATAGGAATCATGGCGTC
>JALOMJ010000023.1 GCA_025455485.1 Bacteroidia bacterium
ATCTTTAACTTTCGACTAGCTCTCCGTACGCCGGCGAGCGCCAGTTGGCCAAACGTTAGGGGTAATAGGGCGGACAGACATTTCGGTGGACAAATAGCATTCGTAGTGACCAAAAATATTTTACTTTTAATTTTGTGTGGACTATTGACAAACATTAGCGAAATATCAAAATGCATATATATTGTGATATGAAAAAAATTCCCATTCTATTAATTTTAGTTCTAGTCTATAAAGTTCATGGTCAAAAATTATTGCAGCTGAATCGAAATGTAAATGGTTCTGTAATCCCTTCTATTCAGTCTTCTTTTTTTATTGACCCAAGCAAACCGATTTCAAAAACCAATTATCCTCATAATACAGGAACTTATTGTAAAGACTCTTTAATCATTGGACGTTATTTATCTAATGACTCCAGCGACAGCACTATTAATTGGGTCACTCAAGTTTGTGCTGATAATTATAGCATACCATTTAGCCATTTTGGTGACCATGAAAATATACTTAACTGTGCTGACCCCATTGAGAATAGTGGAATTGATATATCAGATGAATCTAATTGGGCATTTACGGGTAATGCTTGGCATTACAGCCGAACAGTTTATCGCGACGGATCATATCACTACAACTTACAGACCTGGCAACTAGATGAAAAAGGTAAAATCAAAACAATTAAACACAAAAATGAATTTGGTAAAACAACTTCCATTTTGACCTATTATTATTCTAATGATGGATCACTTAAGCGAATTTCATATAATTTGTTTCAAAATGAAAATCACGGGCAAGTATTGCAACAAAGAGAATGGTTTTACGATCAAAAACATCGTCCAAGTATCATGATTTCTTATCAGGGCCCTTACAGACAATTTACTCCGCAAGTATTGAGGAATTATAAAAGAGAGCTTGAACAATCTATTCGCAAAGGATGCACAGACAATAGACCCTTGATGGACTCTAGCAATATTCAACAATTACTTATGTACAATTACGGCGCATTTGGACTAGAACAGGTTAATTGTTATCATAATGAAGAAGGGACATACGATAATACTCACTTGCTTTCTGATAGCCTATTTTATGACGTAAAAGGTAGAATTGCACGTTACAAAGGCGGTATTACTACTCATGATTTGCAGAAGGAAATGAACTTTACTTATGATTCTTTTAGTGGTCTTCTAACTAAAATTATAGGCCATCATTACTCCTCACATGACGAATACTGGACAGACGATAAGATAGTTCAGGAGTTAACCTATGGTTTGAACAATAAATTAACCTCCTTAAAAGAATCACACTTTATCGTAAGTAAAAATTACGTTAACGGTGCCTGGACAGAGCCGCAGGAAAGGTATTTTGAAGGTTCCTATTTCTTTTACAAATATTTACATTAGTAGACACGTGCTAAATAAAGTAGCCATCGCCCTTAATTTTTAAATTGACAGTCGGACAAGCAACTTGACAAACTATGTGCGCCCTACTACCCCTAACAGCAAATTCGCGTCCATTTTTTGCGCATTAACGCTCAAATGCATAACTTGGACAAGCAAAAAACGGCGCAAATTCGCAAAACGTTATAAGCAATGCGCCCCCGGACAATTTTCTTTTTCTCGTTCGGACAGTACAGTAGCTCTCGGCTTGACAAAATATCGTAACACGCGCCAGCGGACATATCACTTCGGCTCGACAACAACAATAAAATAAAACCATGACTTCCTGCTCTGCGCGTGTAAAAAATGACGGTAGACAAAAATAAAAGTACTACGGCTTGACAAGAACAGTAGCTTTCAGGCAGACATTCTCCTGCCCCCGGTTGGCCAGTTTTTTTTTAATTTTTATCAGTATAGCATTCCGGTAAAGGGCATTAGTTTTTTTGCCTACGCACGTCGGCCCGGGACGCCGGGCCGTTTTTGGCCATCACATTGCAGCACATTTGCCCGGCCTCGGCGGACACATTGCAAAGCCGGTCAAATAAGCTGCAATACCCACCGCACTTTTTTCGCCTTTTTCAAAGGCGTTTTGGCTATCGCTATTTAAGCCATTTGTTTTTGCTAGCGGACTTGTTCGCCGAAGTCACACGAAGGCGAAAGGCAAAAACAAAACGCTTAAATCCCACCGCACCAATGTGGCGTGCTTCGCACCTTTGTGCGCGTGCCCTCCGGGCCATAAAGCGCGGCCTGCCGGCAGCAAGTATTCTTAAAGAGGAAACCAACCAAAAAGTAGGTGTGTGATCATATACTGTTAGTTGCTGTGTTTTATTGTGTTTTGATAATTTTTTTGGTCGATTGTAGCTTGTTGTTGTCTGAGTATATTTTTAATAGGTATGTCCCTGTCGAAAGGTTTGATAAGTCAATTTCGTTTAGGTCTGTTTGATTTTGAAGAATTACTTTACCGTTTCGGTCAATAATTACATAACTTTTTAGTCCTTGATATTGGATATTTAAAACACATGTTGTCGGATTAGGATAAACAACGATGTCTGTCAAGGAGGGATGATTTTCATTCAAACCAACCTCTTTGGATTTGATAATTTTTGCGGCCCTTTGAGAGGAACCTATTTTAAGCCATACGAAGTAAATGCCATTAGGCAAAGAATCTGTAACATAAATTATTGAATAAGAACCAGTAGATAAAAGTGATTTTGTAAAAAAGCTTTTTATCAATTGTCCCCAAGCATTATATACGTCAAGGGAAATAGAGTCTGTTTGTGAAATTGTAAAATAAATTGTCGTTACAGAGTCACAGGGGTTGGGATTTACATACAAAGTGTCCCCGTTAACCCCTTTAACCGAAATCGTTAAGAAATTCATTAGAACAAGAGCCAAAATTAATTTTTTCATAATTGTCGTGTTGTTAAACTTAACACCTAGCGTATATAAAAGCAGCTTAAACAATGGTTTTGCACAACAAATTTGATTGTTCCAGATTTATTGCCATCTGAGATGTTACACCATCTGAGATGTTAGCGAAATAGTCTCCTTTAATAGGATTCAGTTTAATTGGACTTTACTATTTTTAACGTTGTTTCCTCGCTTTCACTTTTTATTTTCAGAAGATAAATTCCAGCAGATAGCACGGAAAGATTAATTGTCTCATTTGCTTGAATCTTCTCTTTAGAAATGAGTACCTGTCCGACAAGGCTAAGGATCTCCACTCCAACTAAATCATCACTACTTTCATCAATTACCTCAATCGTGATATTATCCTCGAAAGGATTTGGGTATATCCTGACTTTTGAGGAATGAAAACCAGTTTCCTCCACACCTGTTATGAGGCAACTTGAATATTGCTCATAGTTTTTCATTACAGCAACGTCATTAACTGTATCGGTGCCATTAAAAAAAGTAAATCTCCCAGCTACAACAAGGCTATCATTGATGAACGCACATTTCTCAAAAAAAGGCCCCTGCAAATTCAAGACAGAATCAAGTCCACTTACTGTGCAGTGCATATCTCCATCAATGTACAAAAACCCCTGTGCAGAATTAGAGCCGTGATAAAGAAAATTCCCAAGAACGACCATACGGTTATTGTTTTTTTGAATATCCCAAACTGCACCATTTGTTATCGCATCAGGACCAACACTTTTATAATTAGTACCATCCCATTTAACTAAGTTTCTGCCAGGAATTTCACTTGTCTTAGAAAAGTACCCGCCTATATACAATTCGTTATCAAATACCTTCAAGCATTGGACTGAGTTTACGCCTCCCTGTCGAATACCAGTTCCGAGACTTTGCCAGTTTATACCATTGTATCTTGCTATATTTCTAACCTCACCAGTAGAGTCTCGAAATAATCCTCCTAAAATCAATTCTCCTTGGAAGGATGTTATTGAAGTAATCTGAGCAGGAGGATAACCTTTACAGAATAAGGAAAAATTCCCCACTGGTTGCCAATTTATGCCATTATATTTAGCAATGTAGTTACAAGTTGTGTTGCCAAACTTTGTGAATTGACCACATGCATAAAGCTCATTATTATAAACAGCGAAGTCAAATATATCCCCATTTGGAGGTTCTGCAATTGGGTACACCCATTTAGAAGTTGCCAAATCCCAAATACCCATGTGGTATTGATTTTTTCCGTTTATCCATACCAATCCTCCCGAAAAGAAAATTTTGTTCTGGTAACGAATTATTTTCCACGCAAAATCGCTCGCTTGGTTTGGAAGTGGAGTAACGTGGGGGTATTGAGTAAATCCGCCCTGTAAACTATCCCACTTAATTCCATCCCATACTGCGGCGCCCCAAACAGGCTTATTATCGCCAAATGTAAATGCTCCTCCAGCGTATAGTTTATGTCCAATAGTATCATAAAACAGTGCCCGAACAGCACCTCCACCTTTCAATCCATCGCCTAAGTTTCCAAAGTCGTTATAGGTAATAACTTGCCCCATTCCGTAGAATGGGGCAAGTATCATTGTATATAAGAGCAATTTAAGCAACTTGTTTAATTGATAATAAACTTTATGGCGCCTGATTTATTGCCATCAGAAATGCTAATGAAATAAATTCCCTTTTTCAGCGTTCCGGGATTAACCTGAATTTCACCTTCGTTTGGTCTGCAACCTTCCACAGAATATACAACTTGTCCAAGAACGTTCATAACGTGTACGTTCACGGCTCTTGTTTGGGTTTGAGTAAACCTTAAAGTAAATATACCATTATTTGGGTTAGGAAACAAGACAATACCCTCTGTTATGGAGACTTGCTTTTGCTCATCGATTCCAACCACATGAAAGCCTTCTATTTCGAACATAGCAATATATGCATCATAATTGGTTCCCAATTTTGCTGAGTCAGCCATGACTGAATCATAGTAGCAGACACTGTTCCATCTTACCAAAGGAAGCATACTATTCTTAGCATTCGACTCGCCTGCCATGAATATTTTATTATCATGGCTAATTGCTAATGAATAACCGTGGTCTTCGTTGGATGAACCAGTATTTGCAACAGTTGAGCCAAATTGGGTCGTCCAGCGTCTTTTGTTCGTACTGTTAAAACCTAAAATAAATGCTTCGCTGCCAATTTGGGTGGGATGGTTGTAGTATCCAGAATAGGCCAGTTTCTTGAAAGTATTGACATTACATGCACCGCTTGTGCCGGTGCAGGTAAGGTATCCGGCAACGAACATATTGTAATTTTGATCCAATACAACTCCGTGAGGATATTCGTTTGCTGAAGTAGAATGATATGCAGACCAGAGTATTTGACCTGTTTTGAGATTGAATTTTGTCATTACAATATCCGTTGAGGCATCGAAGTTGACATGACCCGAATCACCAGCATTTATTGTTGTAGGATAATTTGTGCTATATGAATTCCCAACTAATACCATTAAACTGTCTCTGATATAAATGCCACCATCACCCTCTAAGCCACTTCCACCAATACAGGTTGACCAGGTAAGCGAATCGGCTGGGCTGAATCGATGAAAACTCATATCGAAACTTCCAGCATTTGAGGCCGAATAGAATGTGCCTGCTGGAGCCACAGACGGAACATTTCCTGTTCCAGAACCTAACATATAGAAATTACCATTAGAATCAATATCTCCTCTTTTAATTCGATGCACCAATTGTAAATCTTCAGCATAAAGTGTACTAAATATAATCATAAATAAGATAGTGTTTCCAAAACCATTAAATTTAAATAACATGGAAACAAAGAAAAAACAAACAACCGAAAACTTCATTAAGGAAGTAAGGAGAAAAACAAGGAGAATCTTTAGTGCCGAGCAAAAGATTGCAATTATAATGGAAGCCTTGAGGGCAGAGATTTCAGTGGCGGAACTTTGTAGAAAACACTCCATTTTTGAAGCTCAATTCTACAAGTGGAATAAAGAGTTTTTGGAGGCTGGTAAAAAGCGTTTAGCAGGTGATTCTGTAAGAGAGGCTACAAGCGATGAAGTAGCAGATCTCAGAAAAGAAAACCAGCGTTTAAAAGAAACCGTTGCTGACCTTGTACTACGGTATGACATCGTAAAAAAAAGCTTGAACATGCTGGAGGAAATGTAAAATTCAAGAGGTATATGAGATTTACAGCATCCGAAAAGGAAGAAATAATTCATCTGGTAGTTCGTTCAGAAATTGGAGTGAATAAAACCCTAAATGAAATTGGCTTGAATAAGAGTACTTTTTATAACTGGTATAAAGTTTATTCAGACAAGGGTATTGATGGCTTAGAACCGAGTAAAAGAACCTCGAACCGGCAATGGAACAGCATACCGCAGGAACAGAAAAATCTTGTTGTAGAGTTTGCTTTAGAATATCCGCATCTTTCATCCAGGGAGTTGGCTTACAAACTAACCGACGAACAACAGATTTTTATTTCTGAATCCAGCGTTTATCGAATCCTAAAAGCAAGAGGATTGATTACGGCACCTGCGCACATCTTTCTTTCCGCAGCAGATGAATTTATCAATAAGACTGGTTTTGTTCATCAAATGTGGCAAACAGACTTTACCTACTTTAAAATACTGGGTTGGGGCTGGTATTACCTGAGTACCATTTTAGATGATTACAGCCGGTATATTGTTCACTGGGAACTTTGCTCAGGCATGAAAGCGGAAGATGTGAAAAGAACCGTTGACAGAGCTATTGTAAAAGCCAGAATTAAAACCAAGCAGCGCCCACGATTATTATCTGACAATGGATCTTGTTATATTTCCTCTGAACTTGAAACTTACCTAAAAGAAAATCATAACATCGATCAGGTACACGGCAGACCAATGCATCCACAGACACAAGGAAAGATTGAACGATACCACAGAACCATGAAAAACGTTGTCAAGCTTGATAATTACTACTGCCCGGAAGAACTAGAAATGGCTTTAGACAAATTTGTAAACAGGTACAATAATGAAAGATACCACGAATCGTTACAAAATCTAACACCAGCTGATGTTTATTACGGAAGGGGAGATGTGATCTTAAACGAAAGAAAAAGAATAAAAAATGAGGCCTTAAATTACAGAAGACTACAATATCAAAAGTTTAAACAAACAGGAAATAAAAAAATAAACCTACATTTGAATTAACCGAAAACACTATCTAAGCTTAAGTACAATTTAGTTTGAAGACATACAATGAGGACTGTCGTAACCACCGTTATCGTAATTATACGTCCATTGTATCGCTCCCGTTGAATCCGCACATTGAACAACAATGTCAGCGTTACCGGGTGAAGGGTATATTCTTCCAGATGTATAAACATTACTGTTACCGTCCAATCCGCTGGAGATAGCAGAAATTACAGGGTCTTGGCTGAGATAGTTTACCCACTGAACCGTAGGGTTGACCTGTGCTTTTGCAGATAATGCCACTATGGCAAAACAGCTGAGAAATAGTTTTTTTAAGCTCATGATTTTTGGGGTTTTAGATATTGGTTTTTGGTTGTTAGCAATGTCCTAAAAAAATCAGGCGTACGACAGTACTGCCCTCCTCTCTGGGAACCGCGAAGCCCCCTGGCAAGAACAGTAAAGCGCACGCCCTTTCGGACGTTGCTTCACTATTGCTTGCCAAATAAAATTCGCGGTTTTAGAGAGGCGCAATTAGTTTACAACGTATGTATCTTTATGTCATCCTAGCTTTCCTATTTCATCTTTTTCCAATTTGCACACTAATTTAATCAAAAAGACAGAATACGTTGTTTTATTTCGCAGATTTTCGTTTTGTCATTTATCAAATTTATATTTTGGAAAAGTACATTTCAAAAAAGCACAAATCAAGTTAGGTAAACCGAACTTTTTTGAAAATAGGCCAAAAACGGACGGAATACCGAACTTTTTTCGTGTTAAGTTGATTCAGAAAAACAAACATTTAGACGAATGAACATTTTTCGTCTACTAATTCCGTTATTTTGTAATTACTCCTGCAACAATTGTTTTTTACCTCAGTGCCACCTCAGAATATTACGTTTAGGCTAAAATATATAAGTTAAGAAATACTATCTCAGAATCTTTAAAATGCTCATGTCTAAATCTTAACTATCTTACCTGTTTTATGAATCTTTTTTCCATCATAGATGTAGTAGACATATACGCCAGAAGCAAGGGACGTCGTGTTTGTTTTAAAAATACTGTCCGTCACGGTTTGGTCAAAAATAACTTGACCGAGCATATTCACCAAGCGAATATAAGACGGGGCTGGAAAATCTGTGAGCTGAAACGTCACCTCATCCTTAAATGGATTTGGAAAAGCCGTAATGGCTTTAACCGTATCGTTACTGAGGTTAGGGCACCCGGCGTCCCAAAATAAGTTCCCAGCGCAATCCGTTTTTATAAGCAATGTGTTTGCTTCGTAAAAGCCGGTCAGTGCGTAACCACCGTCCGATGTTTCAGTAGCGTCAAAAACAAAGTACCAAGGTGTTATGTTGTTATCACCGAAATAGCGATGGCTCCAAATTACACTGTCTTTGTTCACTTTTGCAAACGTTTTGTTTCCTATAATATAATTTCCATCCTTTGTCTGCTTTACAAATAAATTAGCGTACACATTGTAGGCGGTTGTCCACTCAATATTAAGATGACTATCAAACTTAATCAGATTTGTATTTACCGAAGTTTCCTTTTTTATTGCTATGTAACCATTATCAGCGGTTTTTGATATTGAAAGGATTACGAAAGGGAAATTAGTGTGAGAGATTTTAGTTCCATCGGAGCTGAATAGTTCGAAATGTGAGGCGTTATCTAGCTGAGAAGTTAGCAAAAGCAAATAGTCTGCCGAGGTTTTATCCAAATAGATTGGAGAGTAATTTAATGGCACGCTGTCTAAAAGTGTTTGACAGCTTAAAGAATCTAAATCAGCATTGATCTTTAACAAACGAATACTTCCATCTTGCTCTACAAAATTGCCGATTAAAATTTCATTCTCGCTAATTTTATTAAGGCTAAATGGATAAGAACTTTTACCTGTTCTGTAAACAACCTGTTTTTTATTAGCGCTTACCAAATCAGTTTTAGTAACGAATATTCTGTATTTTACTTCTTCATCTATACCGGGCGGCGGGTCTTCAATTAAATAACTGCCACAGTAATTTTTTGGCGACATAGTAGTTCCGGTCGCAATCAAATTGTTTCCCAACACGGTATAATACGAATTGCCAGAACTACAGGAGTTAGGTGTATAAAAGTTGCGGTAGTTAACTGCTCCGTTTAAACTAAAGCTCATAAGCATTGTATGAACAGTGTCGGGAATACCGTCTGCTATTCCGAGACTATTTTCCTCGTTCTCTTGAAAGGTGCCAATTGTATATAATGAGTTTTTAAACTCAAAAACTGTATGAGAAAAGTCAAAGCTATTACGCAAATTACTTATTGTATCAACATTATAAGTGTTTGTAAAAGTTCTTTGACTGAAGAGTTCGCAGGATAAAAATGCAATTATGAATAGGAGCGCGATTTTCATTTTTTTAAAGCAGGGTTCAGTATTGAACCCTGCTTAAAGTTACTATTTAATAAACTTAAATACAGCTTGTGTATTTTTGTTTGTGGTTACATTTATAACGTAAACTCCCTCAGTATATTTTGAGGTGTTCCAAATAAATGTATTTTGATCCCTTTCAATTTTATCAGTTTCAATTAATCTACCGCTAATGTCGTAAATTTTCATCACAGAGCCTTCAGAATTTGTGCCTTTAGTGAATAAAATCGCATTCTCATCGTTCCCCACGTAAGCAAGGTTAATTCCTTCTGATATGTCTTGTTGTTTCTGAATACCAGTAGTAGGATTTTGCATAGCATTGAAACAATTTACACGACCAAAAAAGGTTTCATCACTATAACCGTTACCACTCACATTCGGGTTTACATAGAAGTAATAAACACCTGATTGGATTTTGTCGGCATTGCCATTGATGACGTTGGTAACTTGCAGGTAAGTCATTGACGGGTAAGCGCTTAATAAAATCGCTGCAATCCCCGACACTACAGGAGCTGCAAAAGAAGCACCGTTGCCAACTTTGTTTATAGGATTGTTTGCGGTTCCTTGACTTGTGGTCGCAGCCATCATAATTTGTGTGCCTGGAGCAACGTTGTCATAACGCTGAAGATTAGTGGCATTATTATAATAAGTGCTGCCTCCAGTCCAAAACCATTGACCGGGCGTTGCTCTCTCGTCGTCAGGTGTTGTTGCACCTACGCCAATTACCTCCGGATCCATTGCCGGAAATCTTTTCGCACTACCATTTCCATTACCGGTGGATGAAACAAATACGATGCCTAAACCACCCCTGCCGGTCGCGATAGCATTTTGTATTTGTGCATAAAAAGTAGATTGTGTCTGAGTAGCCCCAGTTGAAGCTGACGTAAAGCTCATATTAAAAATGTCAGCACCATCAACTAAAGCTTGTTGAATAGCACCTTGAATTTCACTGGAAAATCCGGTTATTCGATACGGCAAAATTTTAGAATTGTAAGCAACACCAACGGCAGAAGTATTAGCTCCAGTGTTTGCCAATGCTGCAATAATACTTGATACTTGTTCGCCATGAGTGTCATTTATGTTGATGCCGTAATAGGTGTTATTAAAAGGAACAGGTGTTGCTTGTCCAAAATCTACTCCTGGTAAGTACTGTCCAACCATATCGGGATGGTTATAGTTGAAGCCATCAAAATCACAAACAGCAACCTTAATATTTTCTCCATGATATCCTTCGCCCCAACACTCGCAGATGTCTGCATCAGCGCCTGAAGTTCCGCTCATAGGCAATTGGTTGCTTGGATTTAATCTCAGTGGGTTACCGTTGTTCCTAATATGCCAAAGTGCGTCAGGTGTAGAAGAGGATGCCAGCGCACTCATTTCTGGTGAAGATTCACATGTTCCGTCATAAGGGGTTTCTCCAACTGTAGGTCTGAAAGCTTCTTGAACGAATGGTTCTTTTTCCACCTTGAAAAATCTAATATCCGGTTCAAGATGTGAAACAACGTCTTGGTTTGCCAACCATAATCTCGCTGCTGTTGGGAGTGGCTGCATCATGTCCAACTTGTCATTCATCCTGAAAACCCATGACCACCCATAAGGGTTACCGCTTGGGAGATTGGAAAGATCTGGAGATTGCACGAGAGTTAGATTGTTTGCCACACCCCATGCCGTAGCTCCAGCAATAGTGATTGCAGCATCTTGGAAGATTACCACTAGACGGTTAGAAGGCATATACCACTTGTTATGCGTGCCGCAGTCATACTTATCCCTGGTAATAGCCAAGTAACCATATTCAAAGCCGGGGTAACCGCTCAGATAAAGGTTCTCAGCATTTATCTGAAAATTTGTAGCACTTGTATCAAAATTTATCTGATTCAGGCTGTCTCTCAAACCTGTCAACCATTCTGTGCTTGTTATCATATTGCTCTGCGAGCCTCCCGTGTATTGAGCACCACTGGTAAACCGTGCAAAGCCCACATCACGTTGATAGTAGTACCACTCTTTCCCTCCAGCAGAGTTATAATAAAATGTACTGTCAGACATCGGTGGCGTTTGTGCTTTTAAGTTGCTAAAAGCATAAAGTGTAAGTAATATTTTTAAAGTTGTTTTCATTTAATTTTTGATTAGGTTAAAACTATGAACGGTTCATTTCTACTTTTCTGAAAAGCGAAATGTGATTTTTAAATTGTCTCTGTTTCGTAAAAGATGGGTTTATATTTTAATTATTTTATTTATTAACTATAATTGACTGCGTTTTCAAAAAGAAGGATGGTAAAATAATATTAGCGATCTTTCAAAATATTTTGAGGTTAAATTTTGGGGGTTTCAATATCAGTCCTCTCAAAATTATTTAGTGAGTGCTTTCAATCTTTTATCCACCTCAAGCATTCAGAAATATTGAGTGAGTAAGCCGCTTTTGATTGATCTAATTTTTTATTCTCATTAGCAATTATTCCAAAAAAAAGCGGGCGTACCACCAAACCGCCCATCCTAACAGCCGCTAGACTGTGTATCTGGAACAGTAAGGAGTACGCCCTTTCGGGCGTTGCTTCACTATTGTTTGCCAAATATAATTCGCGGTTTTAGAGAGGCGCAATTAGTTTACAACGTATGTATTTTTATGTCATCCTAGCTTTCCTATTTCATCTTTTTCCAATTTGCACATTAAGTTTAATCAAAAAGACAGAACACGTTGTTTTATTTAACAGAATTCGTTTTCTCTTTTTTAACAAAATTTTATTTTGAAAAGTACAGTTCTAAAAAACGCAAATCAAGTTGGGTAAACCGAACTTTTTTGAAAACAGGCCAAAAAAGGGCGGTTTACCGAACTTTTTCCGTGTTAAATTGATTCAGAAAAACAAACATTTAGACGAATGAATGTTTTTTGTCTACAAATTCCGTTATTTTGTAATCACTCCACACCCAAAAACATGAAAAAGAAAATAACTGTCTTCATTACCGATGATAAAACTGAATATCGAAATATCATCAAAGAACTTCTCCTGCCCTATCCGGTAAAAATAGTTGGTGAGGCCGATGACGGCGAGGGTCTGATAGAAGCAATTGAAAATGGCCTAAAGCCCGATGTTGTTCTCCTGGACATCGAAATGAAGAAAATGGATGGATGTGAAGCTCTTAAAATTATCAGCGAAAAATTCCCTAAACAGAAAGTAATTATGTTGAGCATGCACTACCTGAACGTACTGGTCGATAATTTTATTGAGCGTGGAGCGAGTGGGTACTTGCCAAAGGATGATATAATTCGTGATCAAAAATTACTCTATAAAACCCTTTGCAAAGTTAATTCAGGCGGCATATATGGTCATAAGAAGCCCAAAGATGGTCTTCCTCTAACCAAAAGGCAAAAACAGATTCTGCCAAAGGTATTTGAAAAGAAAACGAACGTAGATATAGCTAAAGAGCTTGAGATTAGTGAAAGAGCGGTAGAAAAACAAAGAAAGAAAATCTATCGAAAGGCAGGGACAACTAACGCAATTGATTTTTACAAATATGCTTTTTCAAGGGGCTTACAGTATCTTGCTGATACATTTTCAAACAAGAAGGACAAGGAATCTCATTAATCCTGTTCGGGATCTTTCAATATTATGATAAAGAATAGACCAAAATATTTAGAAGCTATACCTTTTTATAGAAATTTTCCCGGTGGATTTAATCTTGAAATAGACTATGGCACGTTACCTGAAATCCTTAACCTCAATTTACATCAGCTTAATGGACTTCAGCCTATAATCAAATCCAAAATGGATTTTGTCGGGAAGAATAGCGTTGTGGATGGAAAAGCTACTACAACAATTAGGACCAACGATTACATAGTGCAATTTCTCAATCGCTCAACAAGCTCAAATACTCGACGTAATATGGTAAGAAAATGGCAAAAGTAACCTATATCATAGGCGCTGGTGCAAGTGCGAATGCTTTGCCAACAAATCAGAATTTACCTGACTCCTTAGAGGAGTTAGCAAATTCATTGCGGGCTGACTCATCGATTAACACTTCTTTCCATGCCTTTCGTGATAGCTTTTGCCTAGATTTAGAATGGCTTGCTAAAGAGGGTCGAGAGTACATTACCGTAGATACGTTTGCTAGTTATTGCCATATAAAAGACCGTGAGAGTTTACAAAAGCTCAAATTCACCTTGTCACTTTACTTCACAATTCAACAGTTTGTTCGTAAAAAGACTGATAATAGGTACCGCAACTTTTTACTTAAGCTGGTTGATAGCAGACAACTTTTTCCAGAGAATATTAAAATATTGAATTGGAACTATGACACTCAATTCCAAATCGCAGCATCAGTCATCCGACAAGAAGATTTTACATACGTAAGAACTATCTCGAAACACACACCACCTTTAATCGAATACTATCATACTCTAGGTGGGGATTTCAATGTAAGTGCACGTATGGATCACATTGAACTAACCATGGTTCACTTGAATGGAATTGCCGGGTATTACTTTTATGAGCAGACTCAACAACTCTTAAACTATAATCTTGGACCAGAGGGGATTCGGGACATCAATGATCTATTTGAAAAAGTAAATATGGATGGTACGAGAAAGCACCCCATTTTAAGTTTTGCATTTGAACCCTTAAGTTCTGGAGTAAATCATTACACAAGAAACAGAATACCCTATGCAAAAAAAATAGTTTCTGACACGGAATATCTTGTTGTTATAGGTTATTCGTTTCCTATTGATAATTTTGATTTCGATTGTGAATTATTTTCTGCTATTAACAGTGGGAATTTAAAAGGCATTTATTATCAGGATCCTGTTTTAAACGTAGAAAGCATGAGAACTCAATTTAAAATTGATGAAAGTATCTTTATAAAACATATTGCCAAAAAGGACACGTTTCATATACCCATTGAACTTAAACTTTAGATGAAAGATCACCGTATAGTCATAAACAACAATAGTCTCGATAATACTTGCGAAAATCGTTTCTTTAAAACTGATATATCAATTGGGTATGAGCATTATCCCGGCCAAGTCCACAAGGGAAGCGTGACAAAGCACCCACTTTATGAGTATGATGGTCAGGCTCTTTTTTTAGAACATGTGATTGATATAAGGAATGGGAATAAGTGCTTTTGGTTTATGTGGTACCACGAAAACGGAATGCCAAAGTTGCCCGGTAGTGGTGTAATTGACAAAGATGATATTGTTACTGTAATCAACAGTATTTCTAAAATTGATTTTGAATAAAAGCGTCTCATGATGACTGGCAGCGATAAGCACATTATACTTGATTACCCAGAAAGAATGCCTGACAATACTGTTATTGCATTAACTCATAAACTGAAGTCTAATGGTCTTGTGGTTGAGCTTCGACCAAATCAGCCTACTGCTTGGGCAGCATTAGACTGGATAATACCGGGAGCCTTGACAGCATGGGTTCTAAAACCCTATTTTGATGGTTTCCTTAAGGAAGCTGGGAAAGACCATTATCTAAAATTAACCGTTTGGTTAAAAGAACTCTGTACTGCTAGCAGAAGTATCCATACTGTAATTCTAACCGCGTCCGATTCTAGAGAAAAAATATCCCGTGATAGCCAATCGAAATCTATTTCTATTTTCTTTCAATTAAAGGATAACAGAAAATTGAAACTGCTCTTTGATCTTGAACTTTCAACTGATGATTGGCATGCTGCAGTCGATCAAATGGTAGATATGGTTATGGAAAATTATTCTCCATTGTACCCCAATGACCGAATCACCTTAGCCAAGCCGTTTCAGAAATCTGATGAGTACATCTATGCAATATTGGACCGTGAAACCAAACAATGGGTCCTTTTTGACACCATGGAGTTAGTTGGAATCTCAAAAAAGTTGAGTGAAAAACGTAGGCTTGAAGGTGGCCAATGATAAATGAGAAAAATCTTAAGAATAGCCCTTTTTTAATCAAACATTGTATTTTTTCGAACCTAAATACGCAATTCATTACAAGACCTTTAAAATAAAAAAGCCCCGTATACTTGATACAAGGGCCTTTCTAATTAAGGGTTAAATGCTCCTAAGAGCACTCGCAATATATAAATTAATTCAAATGCATCTTCTTCTCCTTATCAATCAATTTAAATAAACGATCAAATGCATTGAACAACTCAACCTTATCCTCAATGCTTCCCTCGTAGCTCCTGGCATTCTCTAACATCCATATCAATCTCTTCTGTACAGGCACTGCCTTCAACTTCTCCATAATTTTGACGATTTCGTGCCGCATAATTTCCACACCCTAAACTAATGAAAAACCTTAATTTTGGCCCAAAGTGGGGCCTAAATTAAACAATAGAGAAAGCCGCCCTGCCCCTTTGAGCCCGAGTGCAGTACACACTCCTCACAAACAGAACGGCTTTCCATTATCTAAGGTAAATAATTTCTTGCTGATAAACTAAATGTTAAAACAACTGTACTCCTTATCCAAGCCCAATAATTCCCATAGCGTTAAACTCACCATTCTTCAAACTGTATTCAACGCCATTCACCTCCTGAAAAAACACTATTTGTAGTACAAAAATATCCTTGCCTACTCCGCTCGGTAAAGCAACTGGCGTCAGCACCACATTATTCAAAACCCCACTCAACGGTAAAATCACTTGGTTAGTAAGAATCAGTTCACCCTTCCCAGGCATAGCTTCAAAATCAATTCTTGCCCAACCTCCTGTTATTTTGGCGTGTGTTGCACCTTTTGGGTAATCTAAATCCTGCTTCGGTTTCATACCTGGGATACTTATTACTCCCGTTGCCGTGTTTATGGCGTAAGGCTTCTTCAATATCCGGTACAGCGGGGCGGCCTCATTAAAATCAAACCCTTTTATCAAGTCCTTTGCAGCAGGGGCTGTTATCCCATTACCCACATTCCTTTCGCCTCTGGCAGATAATGTATCCAGATTTTTAATAGCAGCCATTAACTTTATAATCCGGGGTGTAACTTGGTAATCTCTTGCATCCTTCAGCAAAGGCATCAATACAGCTCTAAGAGTTTTAGTGGCCTTACCGCTATTACCAAACTCCTTTCCATTTTCCCTAAGTCTTTTAAAAGCCGGATCTTTTTTTACCTGTTCAGCGCTAGGTCCAGCCTTTTTCCGTACCAAGGGGCCATACTTGCTTTCATAGTAGGTTAAACCATCAATTGTACCCGTAAATCGAATAACTCCTTTATGCTTTGCCATAGTTTCCTCCTTTATTGAATAGCCATAAATCAAAAGCGCTTTTAGAGTGTGTCCCTGCGCTTTCTATTCAGTGTTGTGTCACTGAATGCTCAGTTTTTTTTAGCCCCGAAGCGAAGTGCTTGCGGTATAATGAATGGCACTTCTGCTTTGGGGCTGCCTCAAGGCTAAGTTAACAAAAAAGCCTATCTAAAATCATTTCATATGTAATTTAATAGTTAATTTATAGCTAGTATATAGTATCTATAAAATAAATATAAAATATATATAACACTAATTATCAACACATTACACTTTGCCTTCAATTCTTAGAAAAAAACAAACACATAAGCGAATAACCTGCCCTGCTGCTAACGAGGGACAAAAAGAAGATTGCCTTCGGCAAATCCTACTTCAACGGCGCCAATTAATTTAAATTAGCGCCATTAAAATTTCTGGTGCAATGCATCACCCTACCAAACTGTGTGCACAGACCTGTGTGTAAGCCAACACACATTTTGCAAGCACATTTGGCGCTTCTTTCAATGGCATGTAATTTATAGTGGCGCCAAATAAGCTTGCAAAATCTCCTACAGCCTGTGTGTGTATAAGAACTCCTACCGCACGCAAAAAAACTAAAGCCCTTTTTCCGGCACGTTCGATCACTTATAGCTTCATTGGAAGCCAACCGTGGGTATTTCGTCACGAAATACCCTGGAGATCTCTTTGGGGGGGCGCACAGCTTATAACAGCACCCTTGCGTTATGCCGGGCATCTCCCTCCTTTAATATCTCGGTGGACATTTGTATATTTAGCATTGCAGACACCGGCACAACGCAAGGCCGCAATACGTTATAAGTAATGCGCCCGGTTTGACCTTAACACACCTCGGCTAGACAAGAACAGTAGCATTTCGGTTCGACAAATCACGGCAAGACAGAACAATAACTTCCTCGACAGAAATCCTACTCCTCTCATTAGGACAATTCTCGGTTTGACACGACCCTTTTTCTCGGCCTTTTTTCTCGGTAGGTTTTTAGTTTTTTTCTTTCCTCCACACTCTTGCCTTCGGCTGTTTGCCATTCTATTTAACCACTTTGCGTCCCCGCTAAAAAAGCGGGGCCACAAAAAGGTTAAATGCAAACGCACAACAAAGTGTATTTCACTATTTTGATTGACAATTCTTTAATATTAAAATAATGCTATCTAAATGTTAAAAGAAAAAGGTTCAATCTTTAATTCAAAAAAGTATTCTAAATTGGCTATTGTTTAACTGATGAATTAGTCAACGTAACTACCAAGTTCTATACTGTCAGTACTTTAATGTTTCTTCGAAAATGGCAGTTACTTTTCAGATTTAGAAAATGAATTTGACTGTACTTGTTTTTTGAGATCATTAAAAACCTGACAACATGAAGCTTCTTTGCAAAAATTTTTTATCAATCACAGTATTTCTAATATGCTGTGTCTTCACTTCTACTAATTTACGTGGACAAGACCAACCCCGGTACTCTCTAGACGGTATTCTGGACACAGTTGCCGACAAGTATGGGAACCGTATCCCAATTGGAAACATCTACATCCCGACTGCAAAATTTGGTACCGCAAATGTAGTATCCAGTATTGTTTCAACTTGTCAGGCAGGTTATTTTACACTTCACTTTGAATCAGGCAGTATTTTTGATATTTCACCCTCAGCCGCAACTGTGACCTGTAAGGTATTTGAAGACTTGAGCAATTACATTACTTCAAATGCGGCACCCGGTTCCATACATATACATTGTGGGTCTCCCATAGGTCAAGGCCTTGCGGAAGCGAGTCCTTATTTTGTATTCCCATCCAATCTTGCAAACCAGAATCAGGGCATTATCGACGGTCAGGTTTATAAAGCAATTGTCTCAGGAACTAATCCTTACATGACTTTACCTCTCTCTCTTAACAACGCAATCAGATTTATCATGGATTTGTCAATGCAGCAATCACCCCGACAACAAATCCGTGGAACTATAATCTAACTACAACTGTCATTGCTGCGAACGAGTATGATATGTACTCCGTGATGCTTCATGAGGCAACTCATTCACTAGGATTTCTTTCACTAATCAGATTCGACGGCTTGTCTGCATTTACTCCAACCGCATTTAATTTTCCATACTACAACTACTATCATCGCTATGATCTTTTTCTTCACGACAAGAACGGAAACCCGCTCCTTTCGGCACCAGTAGCCAGTTGTGCGATCTCGAACTTAACTTTCGCACCAGCTTCAGCCAGTGTCATTGGAGCAGGCATGGCAACCAGCACATTGGCATTCTCTCAGAACAGCACCAATTGCTCTGATGGAGCAAAGTATATCGGTAGCACCACTGCAACTGTTTACACTCCTTACTACTTTGAACCAGGTAGCAGCCTTTCGCATTTTGAGGATATGTGCTCGGGGCCATATACCGGTACCTGTGTAGCTACGTACACGCCCGGCAACAACGATCTTTACTTTGTTATGGCTAATTTCACTGATGCAGGGTCCTGCTTTGTGAAGCGTCATCCTACGCCTGAAGAAAGGCTTGTTCTTTGTGACCTGGGGTACTCAGTTAATACATCATACGGGGGTACTGTCGTCGCGGGATCTTCTTACACCTATGCTGGAGGCGCTTGCAGTCCCTCAAACATTATTGGTGTAAATGATGGGTTTCTTAATGGACAGTTCACTTTGCAGGTTGTAGCAATCAGTTCCACAGTCATTTCTTTTTCTACACTCACTAGCAATGATACTCCGTCAACTGGTCTTTCGGTATCATGTATGGAACTAGTTACCAACAACGCAACCCTGTCCGTTGGAACCACCGATTTTTCTGTTACTGTGCAACCAGGCGGTGGTCTTGTGGTACTAAAATATATTCCAAGAAACTCTTTGGGTCAGATCGGGAACGCTACATTCGTATTTATAAATTTTATACCCACAGGTTGCAATAGTTGCGGCATTGTAAACAATGGAGGTTTTGAATACAGTACACCTGGCCAAAACAACTGCGGCCTTCTTCAGAACATACCCTCTAACCCCAGCAAACCAAAATTAGATTGCTGGTACGTTTATGGTACGAATTACACAGCAGATCTTCTTACAACAATATGTCCCAGTCTGTCCCTTGAGCTTGGGGTCAACACCTTATGGACTTCACCACCTGTTAATACTGTTGCACTTGGCGCTGCAACAAATACGAATGCGATAGGCTTGACGTATGCGGCCGGTGGTTCAACTGGGGCAATTGTCAATTCTCTGAATTCTCCTTTGGTGAACGGCCAAACATACCAGGTTTCATTCTGGGTCATAAATTACTCGAATGGGCTTGGTACTACTAACCTCAACCCGCAGCAAGCCCCAGTTGTACTTACACTTGCATCCTCTACTTTGGCAATAAACCCATTAAGTCCTGCAACCCTTGGCTTTCCAAATGGTTTGAACAGCCTCACTAGCTTCACAATTCCTTCGGGTAACACGTGGTCGCAAGTAACAAATACTTTTGTCTATTCTCAAGCCAATTCTTCCTCTCACATTGTTCTGGGGATCAATTCAAACCTATCACAATCTCCAGCCACTTTCACTCCAGGGCCAGGTCTTTATTATTGTTTTATTGATGAAGTTTCAATTATTGAGCTACCCGGCGCAAACTTCTCAATTACAAACAATACAATTTGTTCTTCGGCGAGCCTAAATAATCTTGCGCAATTTACAGGAACCACATCCGGAACTTTTTCAGGGCCAGGCGTAAGTTTTGACGGTACAATGTATCATTTCAATTCACCTGCGACCATTTCGCCGGGTGTGTATGGTGTCGCTTTCACTTATTCGGCAACAAACTGTATGAAAACTTTGTATCAGTCTGTTGTAGTTGAAAATTGCTGTAACTCCTCATCAATTCCTTCTTTCACAGGAACTACAATATGCGGCACCTGTTCTCCTGCTTTCGTTGGACCAATGAAATTGCCAAACAGTTTTACATTAGCACCGGGAGCAAGTCTAATGCTTAACGGGGAATTTCTAATTTCACCAGGAACGAGTATCACTGTTAGTTCAGGTGCACAGCTTATACTAATCGGGGCGCATCTCTACGGTTGTATCAATATGTGGCAAGGTATTGATGTACTTGATGGAGGTTATGTAGTCATGCAGGAACTCAGCAGCGTTGGAAATATGATTGAAGATGCGGAGATTGCGGTGCGTGTAAGCAACAATACTTCTTCAGGCACAGTCTTGAATATTTCCTCAACCGTCTTCAACAAAAATTACATTGATATAGATCTCTCGGCTTGCCCAAACAGTTCATTTGTTATTCACTCCAACGTATTTACATCTCGTTATTTTTCCTTCACCAGTTCTACCTGGCCGCAGGCAGGCTTGGCTGATTTGCGAAGCACGGCGAGTGGCACAAATGTGCTTTACGGCCCCTACGAGCTTCAAAGCAAGCCACTGGCTACTTTAAAATCTCCTCGCCTGGGCGAATATCCGCTGACCGCAATCCGGATGGCTTCAGTAGGTACTACCTCCGGGACTTATCCTTCGCTCACCTTCAGTAGTGCGCGAATAGGGTACACTGCTTTTTCCACCCCTCAAGATTTATTTAACCTGTTTGATTGCCATCGTAATTTTATTGATGCCCATAATTCAAATCTGAAATTAATAAACAATGTGTTTCAGAACACCGTTCGTACCAGCACCCTTTTACCACAAAAACTGGCCATGATCAGTTTCTCGGCCACCACAGCAAACAAATCACTAGATTTATCGGCCTCACAAGTCAATATTGGCAATCGTTTTTATGATTTTCACAAAGGTATTCACGCTCTCAATGCCTCTGATCTGTATGTGGAGAATGCAATATTCAGAAGTTCTGAGGGAGTTGGCACATCCACCATGGGAAGTGGCTGGGGTAAAGATGCTATTTCAGCTGTCTCCTCAGCGTTCAGGAATTATATCGTGAACAACAATGAATTTAATAACACTCATCATAGCATTGTGCTGGGAACAGTCACTGGTACTATTAACAGTATCGCTATCCAAAGCAATACTTTTTCCCCAACTCTTGGCACAACCTCTACTGCCACGCTTGTTAACTTACTCAACAGGCCTATTGGATTGTCAAGTATCTTTCAGGTGTACAGTCCTTCAGGCTCAAATGGCATAACTATTAATGATAATCTCATCTATCGTGCTTATAATGGAATAGGTGTAAACGGCTTCGGTTTGCAAGGTACAAGTGGTGCCTGTGGTGAACAGTTGAGTATCACGAACAATACTATTCTGATTGAAGAAGTAACACACACACCTTTGCAATGGGGCATTGCTGTTACCAACAATCTTCCTTTATACAGCGGTACCGGATGCCCTTGGCCATCAGCCGGTTCTGCAGGTTTTCGTTCAGTAAAAGATAATACTGTAAGCCTCTTTAACGGGAGCCTGAGTACTACAAAAATAGCCTTATTTCACACCTTTAACAGCGCGGGCATAAGTGCACCGCCCCTTTTTATGACCTGTAACGATGCCAGCGATGCCCACGAAGGTTTTGCTTTTGAAGGTTGGCAGCAAGGCGTTTACTGGCGGGGTAATAAAATGGATAACTTGGCCCGGGGAATGATCTTAAAAAACGGAGGGGTAATAGGGCCGCAGGGCACACAGGCAGGTACTCCAAGTGACAATGAATGGTTAGGGGCTGCGTGGAGCACTACTAACAATGGAATATATACCAGTGCTTCACAAGCCACTAATTCTCCTATCATCAGAAGGACTTCACCCTCTCAGTTTGACCCTCCGTTTCTGGATGGAAGCCCTCAACCATGGTCCTATTTCGGCGGTAATGGACTTACTGCGTACACCGGAACTTCCACATTTTCCTGCAGCGTAAACTACACCCAAATGCCCAGCATAATTCTCCCCAATGAGGAGGAATATGATTCGGAAAACCTTTTGTATATGGCTCAAAAGGCTGTATTTAGGGCCTTGCATTACAATGAGGATCTGCGGAATGCAGAAACTGAATATTCCGATTTTTACAGCCTCTTTTCGGGTTCTGCTATGGAAACAATTGTGAATATTGAGGCTGTTATTAGTGGCGGTGATTTTACGGGGGCTGAAACCTTGCTGTCTGGGCTTGATCCTGATGAGCTGAATGCAATTGAACAGCATTATTTCAACTTTTATATCTTGTTTCTTCGATATATTGAGAATGGCGAACTCGACAGTGGAGAGCATGAGGACCTTAATACATTGTGTGCCCTGTGCCCCGGCACAGATGGTGTGTGTATAATACAAGCCAGGGCCCTATACCAACTTGTTAACTCTGAACCTTACGAAGCTGAACCCTGTGCAGGTGACGAAGGATCAAGAAAAGCACCAATTGATAAACCTTCCTCATTTGGAAATACCAAACTAATGGTGAACATCTATCCAAATCCTACAACGGGATCAGTTACAATTCGCGTCAACAAAGAGGTTGATAAGCAAAACGTCATTGTTACAGACATAAGCGGAAGGCAGATATTTAAGAGAGAGTTTACCAGTGAATCCTCTACTTTCAAATTCTTCTTTGAGCTTGAACCAGGGATTTATTTTTTCACTATTTCAAATGGTCATGAAAACATTACTAAAAAAGTTATTGTCACCAAATAAACCAATCCTATTTGGCATTTTTATTCCGTTTGCCTGGAATGCCCAGGTAAACCTTGTTTCAAATGGTAGTTTTGAAAATATAATAAACTGTAACAGCCCGTTCGTTGAATATAAAGCCATTGGCTGGAGCGGAGTTGATTCTGCACAATTTACAGCTCATCTTTGTAATATTGTATGCGGTAACGCGCCAAATACGCCTGTTGGTTATCAGATGCCAAAGGAAGGAAATGGCTTTGTAAGGTCTACATTGTATTGTCCTCTTTGCGGAGGTACTTTTACTAGATCCAATCTTAAAAACCGTTTAAAAAGTCCTCTAAGAGCAGGCAAAACCTATTGTGCCGGAATGTACGTGAACCGCCAGGAAGACTGCCCGAAAGCCATAGACGGATTTGGCTTGTATTTCGGCGACAGCACTATAGATACAATAATATATAACGCGCGTCTACCCCTTACATTCTTAACTCCTCAAGTTAAAAATCCAGATGGAAATATTATTAACGACGCAGTGAATTGGATTCCGGTTTCAGGTACGTTTGTTGCAAACGGTGGGGAGAAATATCTTGTAATCGGCAACTTTAAATCTGATGCAACAACTAGTCTTGCTCCTACGGGTTTTTCAAGTCCTATCATTGATTTTAGTGAGTATTTTGTTGATCAGGTTTCATGTGTTGAGCTCGATTCTGAGTTTGCAGGCCGTGACACTACTGTTTGGTCCGGCGATAGTTTATTTATAGGCAAAACAAACGATGATGCATGGCTGGAAGCAAAATTTATCTGGTACAAGCTGCCGGGCACAGTACCTATAGATTCAACGACAGGTTTTTGGGTAAAGCCTGTTGGTACCGGAAGTTACGTAGTGAAGCAGGAAATCTGTGGTTATACTATTTGGGATACCATCGTGATAGGGATCAAAGAAGACGATGTCTGGTTAGCTGAAAATAAGGCGGATTTTCTGAAGATCTTCCCTGTGCCAACAAAAGACTATATTGAACTGAGAACAGAAGTACCACATTGGTATCAGGGATTGACCAACTACACAATAATTAATAACCTTGGACAAGAAGAGCTAGAGGGTGAAATTAACTTGAGCAAAGGAAGATTTATGATTGACATTTCATCGCTTAAGAATGGCACATACTCACTTCAACTTTTCGGCGAAGGGAAGCAGAAAATCGTAAAGCGTATTGTGAAATCCGGATGAACCAGTGTTGAGACATTACTCTAATCCCTAACTATTCTAGAGATTACTTTGATAAAAAAAAATAATAGGCCGTTCCCCTTCCGCCCAATAATCAAAGTAGCGGAAGGGTCGCGCTTTCCATTCCAATCTTTTGTTCGTTCCTCACAAAAGGATTTTCATTACAATCGCTAACGGTTGGTGCATTCTAAATTTCTCGTATAAAATCTATCCCACATCAATAATCATTGCTGCATTAAATTTACAATCTTCGAGCGCATACTGTTTACCCCCTTGTATTTGAATAAAACCAATTTTTAAAACAAAAAAGTTCTTACCCTTAATTTTCGTTGCAATTTTAGGTTTCAAAACAAAGACGTTTTGACTTTTATTTTTTTCAAGCAGTTTTTCCTCGTAGCATTCTAATTCTGCCTTCTTGTTAATAAAATCAATCCATGCCCATCCACCGCTAAAACTGACATGACTTGCCCCTTTAGGAAACTTTATGGCTCCTTTTTCTGGAATTCCTTTAATGGTGATAGTTCCAGTCCGTTTATCCACAAAATAAGGCGCTTTTAGTATGCTATCCAAGGGTGCATCTTTATTAAAGTTAAAGCCCTTGCATAGCTCATTTGCTTGGGGATCCAAAAGTCCCATACCTACATTCCGCTTTCCGTGTGCAGATTTCTTATCCAAATTTTTTATCTTAAACATCAATGCGTTCACCCTTGTATTGAGATCGCTATCACTCACGCCATTGGTTAGTTCAGCGAAGGCTTGCCTGAATACTTTACCGGATGCTGAACATCCACCAAACTCAGTACTGTTGTTTTGAGCTTTTGCAAAAGAAGGATCCCTTTTGCGTCTTTCTTTGTCAGGTCCCCATTTGGTTCTCACAACATCCCCGTGCTTTGTTGTATAAAAAGAAAGATTGCCTATGCTTCCCTTTATTTTAATTAGTCCCTTTTGTTTTGCCATAGGAGAATATTTTTGTACCTTTAATTTATATCACAATTCAGCAGAGTTGTCCTTGATATTCCAAAACGGATTACTGAATAAATATAGTGAAAAAATCGCAACTTTTTGAAAAGATGTCCTAGTGATGTCCTAGTAATGCCCCAGAGATGTCCCAGTATTACCCCAGTGTTACTTAAGCCTTTACTCATACCTAAGGTAGTGACCTCCTTATGCCCATGAATATATCCTGCTTGTCAACGGTTGCACTTGCTTTATAGAGAAGGTTTCACTTCCAATATATAACCGGCCACCAATTCATTAAACTAGACCCTAACACACATTTTGCAAGCAAATTGGGGCGCTTCTTTTCAAAAGCAAATAGTTTTTTGTGGCGCCCAATAAGCTTGCAAAATCTCCAACAGCCTAAACGCTTATTAGAACGCGCCTTTTTACCAAAAGGCTTTGCCATCGCACCAAAAAAACTAAAAAACTTTTCCGTACTTTGCAATTGGTTCTTTGTCTTTCGTCATCAAGCAGACACCCAAAAAGACACTGTGATAGTTCTGGGTGGGGCGCACATACTTATAACAGCGCACAAGCCTTATGCCG
>JALOMJ010000024.1 GCA_025455485.1 Bacteroidia bacterium
GGTAGCCACACAGGTGCCATCGGAGCCCGTGCAGGTGTAAACGGTTGCAACACTGGGGCTCACCGTAACGTTGTTGCCCGTGAGGTTAAACGGACTCGGGGTCCAAGTATAAGAATTTGCACCGCCGGCCGACAAGGTAGCCGAACTGCCCGCACACACCACCGAACTTGAACTGATGGCAAATACGTTGGGCAATTGGTTTACAAACACCGTAATGGTTTTTACATCCACGCAATTTACGTTGGCCTTGGTTAAGGTGTACGTGGTGGTAATGGTAGGTGTAATAACAATAGAACTGGTATTAAAATTACCCGGCATCCAGGTGTAATTGTTAGCGCCCATGGCCGTAATGGTGCCGGAGCCGCCAATGCAAATAACCGTTGGACTGGCTACAGGAGCCAGTATGGGGGTTACTTCAACTGTTACGCCCACCATAGCCTGAGCTGTACAGCCTAAGGCAGAAGTGCCGGTAACCGTGTACATAGTTGTAGACGAAGGAAACAAGGGCGCCCCGTTTGGCACGCCGTGCGACCAGGTATAGGTACTTGCTCCTGATGCTAAAGTAACCACCGTATTGCCGGTACACACCGATGGCTGACTGATGCTAACGGTTAAATTGGGAATAGGGTGATAACCAAAGGTTACCGTTTTTGTATCAGACCCGCAGGTAGCGGCTGACCAGCCTGTAACAGTGTAAACTGAAATGCTGGGAGGAACCACACTCATTGTGGCTGTGTTCGCACCAGTGCTCCATTGATAGATTTGAGCTCCGGAAGCAACAAAGGACGCCGGAAAATTCGGACAGAAAGATGGAGATGTGGCGCTAACAGAAACTGTAGGTGGCGCTCCCACAACGGTTTCAGTCATAGCCAGGGTAAAACTGTTGGGCGTGGTGTTTCCTGTAACCAAAATGTAATACGTTGAAGAAGGCACTGAACACCAGGTAGCTGAGGCTGCAACACCAGCACAAAGTGGGCCATTGTCATTATTACTGGTAACACAGGTTAAAGAACCGCAGTTGCCTGAATAAACAAAGATATTGGAATCCCAGGCTAAATTTGAACATAAATCTGCACCAAATTTATTCCCGTTTCCAACCACAGTGTACCAAACACCAGGTTGATTAACGGTGGCCTGTGTACAGGCACCAAGGGTTACGGTTTCAGTATAGGCATTGGTTGTAGTGCCTACCGCTAAACCGGGCACAGACACTGTAAAGGCACTAACACAATCATCGTTAGGGGCCGGAGGAAAGGGATTGCTGCTTCCTCTGTATGCCAAGGTGGCTGCAGGTGCATTACTGCAAGGGCAACAACCGCTTAAGTATAGTCGGTATACACCGGTGGCAGGGCAGGTCCAGATAATTTGAGAACCTAAACCACAGAAGTCGTCGTTTTGAACCAAAGCAACAGGCACATTGTTGCTGATGGTAAGATAAGGGTCACCGCCATAAGAGCCGCCACCCTGGCAATAGGTAAACGTGTAAGTCACCCCAGATACTGCGTTAAATGAACGAAAGGCCGGTGCGCCTGCTGTTACGCCAATGGTTTGCCAGGTTATCAGAGGACTAAGGGTACCAATGGATGCTCCGGTAGTACATTGACTTTTCATCTGAAAAGCAATAAAAGACAGAATGACAAATGCCAGTAATTTTTTCATAGTATTAAATTTATTCATAGAGATTGAATCAAGCTATCAAATATAAGGTAAAAGATGTGTACTTCCACCGTGAAAATGTATATTAAGCTAAAAAAGTTAAATGTTCGTTTAAAAAAGAGTTTAAAAAGATCACTATTTTTTATGATGTTGTTAAAGAACTAAAACCTGAATTTCTTTAATCATAGCTCCCCAAATAAATATGCCATAAACTACCTCAAAGAAAAATATTTATATAACTTCAGGGCTTCAAAACTTCTGCATATGTCATACATTAATCATATTACAGCGCGTCAAATTTTAGATTCACGAGGAAACCCCACCATTGAGGTGGACGTAATTACCGATAACGGTGTGTTGGGAAGAGCTGCAGTTCCTTCAGGGGCCTCAACAGGCACACATGAAGCCGCTGAATTGCGCGATAACGACAAAAAGCTTTATCTGGGCAAAAGTGTATACAACGCTGTGAACAATGTAAACACAACCCTTCGCGAGCAGCTTAAGGGTGCTTTTGTGCAGGATCAGGCAGAAATAGACATGCGCATGATTGAAATAGACGGTTCTCCGAATAAAGCTAACCTTGGAGCCAACGCCATTTTAGGTGTTTCCCTTGCCGTAGCCAAAGCCGCTGCAGAAGAAACCCGCATGCCACTCTACAGATACATTGGCGGCATGAATTCCACTACCCTGCCCATCCCGATGATGAATATTTTAAATGGCGGGGCTCATGCCGATAATGGAATCGATTTTCAAGAATTTATGATTATGCCTGTAGGGGCCGAATCGTTCAGCGAAGCGCTTCGCATGGGTACTGAGGTTTTCCATCATCTGAAAGCGGTTTTAAAATCAAAAAAATTAAGTACCAATGTGGGCGACGAGGGTGGCTTTGCCCCCGACCTTAAAAACAATGAAGAGGCCATTAAAGCGGTGTTGCAAGCCATTGAAAAAGCCGGATACAAACCCGGTGAAGACATTTACATAGCAATGGATGCAGCAGCTTCAGAATTTTATGATGCCAAGACCAAAATGTACCATTTTAAAAAATCCACCGGCGACAAACTTAGCTCAGAAGACCTGGTAGCTTATTGGGCCGATTGGTGTAAAAAATACCCTATTCTTTCTATTGAAGATGGCTTAGCTGAAGACGATTGGGAGGGTTGGAAAAAAATCACTACCAAACTGGGTAGCAAGGTGCAACTTGTTGGAGATGATTTGTTTGTAACAAACGAACTACGTTTGGCAGAAGGCATAAAAAAAGGAGTGGCCAATTCCATTTTAATTAAGGTTAACCAGATTGGCACCTTAACCGAAACCATTAATGCTGTAAAACTGGCCCAAACCAATGCTTACACGTCTGTAATGAGTCATCGCAGCGGGGAAACCGAAGACACCATCATTGCTGATCTGGCAGTTGGATTGGCCTGTGGTCAGATTAAAACCGGCTCTGCATCGCGAAGCGACAGGATCGCAAAATACAATCAATTGTTACGTATTGAAGAACAATTAGGGGGGGCTGCGCGTTATCCCGGAAAATCATTTAAATTTCTTTCTTAACTTAAATTTTAAATCAAACACTTTAATTATTATTCATCACATTGTAATTTTACCACGCTATGACATCACAAATAGATCCGCTAAAGGAAAAATTTAAAGCCAAGGCCGAAGCTCTTTCTGCCGACATTAAAGACATTATTAAAAATCATGGAGATCTTAAGCTGGGTGAAATCACAGTAGCACAGGTTTACCAGGGCATGAGAGGCATGGTGGGTATGGTAACCGAAACGTCCAGACTCGATGCTGAAGAGGGTATACGTTTCAGAGGGTATTCTATCCCCGAATTGCGTAAACAATTGCCAAAAGCACCGGGTGGCACCGAACCGCTTCCAGAAGGTATTTTTTACCTCATGCTGGTGGGGGAAATGCCAAGTCAGGAGGACGTCACATTTATCACCACCGAATGGACCAAACGCAACAACGTGCCAAAACATGTGTTCGACGTGATTGAAAAATTACCTGTAGACATGCATCCCATGACGCAGTTTGTGATTGGCGTTATGGCCATGCAAAGAGAGTCTGAATTTGCCAAAGCTTATGCCAAAGGCATCAGTAAAAAAGAATATTGGGATTATGCCTATGAAGACAGCATGAACCTCATTGCCCGTTTGCCCCGCATTGCAGCATACATCTACAGAAGAAAATACAAAGGCGGCGTACACATTGAACCCAACCACAAACTCGATTGGGCAGCCAACTTCGCACACATGCTGGGTTATGAAGCCTTTGACATGAAACGTTTGATGCGTTTGTACCTCACCATACACGCCGACCACGAAGGCGGAAACGTTTCAGCACACACCACTCATCTGGTGGGTTCAGCTTTAAGCGACCCTTACCTGGCATTTGCAGCCGGCATGAACGGATTGGCCGGACCTCTTCACGGCCTCGCCAATCAGGAAGTGTTGAGCTGGATTATGGAATTAAAAGAAAGTTTGGGTGGAGGCCTTCCAACCAAAGATCAGATTGCTGAGTACATCAAAAAAACGCTTACCGAAGGAAAGGTAGTACCGGGATACGGTCATGCCGTATTGCGTAAAACCGACCCGCGCTTCACTGCGCAACAGGATTTTTACAAAACCTACATCAAACACGATGACATCTGTGAAATCGTACAAATGATTTATGAAGTAGCGCCTCCTATACTGGAAAGCACAGGCAAAATCAAAAACCCATGGCCTAATGTGGATGCCCACTCCGGCGCCTTATTGGTACATTACGGCATGTACGAATTTGATTTTTATACCGTGTTGTTTGGCGTGAGCCGCTCACTTGGTGTATTGGCCAGTCTGATTTGGGACAGAGCTACCGGTTCACCGATTGAAAGACCGGGATCGCTAACAACCGACAACATTAAAGCTAAAATTAAGGCAGCCCAGGAAGCTGCAAAGAAATAGTCCTTTTCTTTACCCCACTTTTGAAACCGCTAAAACTATAGTTTTAGCGGTTTTTTGTTGATTCATCCGTTCAAATAGCCACTAAAATATCGCCGTAAACAATTCCGCATTACCTTTGTTTCTTAACTATGAAAACATCACAAGTCTATTTCGCAAGTTCAGTAGTAGCACTATTGGGACTTATAGCAACGCTTGCCTCTTTCACCATGCAGCCAAAAACTAAAAACAGTGCTTATTCCGCTAAAAGCATTTATGACTTTACCCTTAACACCATAGATGGTAAACCCATTTCCTTATCTCAATTTAAAGGTAAAAAAATGCTTTTGGTGAACGTCGCCAGCCAATGCGGGTACACACCTCAATACAAAGATCTGGAAGCCTTACACAAAAAATACAAAGATAAATTGGTGGTGATTGGGTTTCCGGCAAATAATTTCGGATCTCAGGAACCCGGCAGCAATGCAGAAATCTCCAGCTTTTGTCAAAAAAATTATGGCGTGAGCTTTCTGATGATGGAAAAAATAAGCGTGAAAGGCAACGACATGCACCCCCTTTATAAGTGGTTAAGCACCAAAGAAGATAATGGTGTGTGCAACGATGCTCCGGGTTGGAATTTTTGCAAATACCTTATCGATGAAAAAGGAAACGTGATTCAGTTTTTCAAAAGCAGTGTTAATCCTTTATCGGAAGACATTACCTCAAAGCTATAATCTAAGACAAAAGAAAAGCCGCTTGCACAACAGCAAGTCCCGCTGTTTCGGTTCTTAATCGGTTATCGCCTAAACTTAAAGCCTTAAAACCTTTATTTAAAGCATTCTGAATTTCCTGTGGTGAAAAATCGCCTTCGGGTCCAATCAGAACTAAAGTGCTTTGGTTTTTAAACTGTATCCCGCGCAGATTTAATTTTTCGCCGGGTTCACAGTGGGCAATCAATTTCTGGGTACCACCATTTTCTTTAATCAAAACATCAAAATCTATCATGGCATTCAATTGAGGCAATCGTGCCTGCAGGCTTTGTTTCACCGCCGACTCTATAATTTTCCTCATACGGTCGGTGTTCACATGTGTACGTTCTGAATTGTGACAACGCAGCAAAGAAATTTCATCCACACCCAGTTCAACTGCTTTCTCCAGCAACCACTCGGTTCGGTCGATTTGTTTGGTAGGCGCAATGGCCAGATGCAAATAATAATGGCGTTTGATCTGTTCCCTTCCCGGCCCTTGAAGTTGAGCTCTGCATACTTTTTCCGATACCACAAGCAAGGTGGCTTCATAAAACCAACCCTTGCCATCAATCACCTGTATGGTATCTCCCGGCTTTTTTCTCAGCACCTTACAACAGTGCAAACTTTCTTCGGGACCGAGTACAGCTTCTTGTTCGGATATGTTGGCGATAAAACTATTCAAGGAGAAATAAAGGTTTGATGATTTAAGGCTTAAATTAAATACCGTTGGCTCTCATGTAATCCTGTAAAATAATGATGGCACTAACCTGATCCACTGTTTCTTTGTTCTGTCTGTCTTTTTTTTTAAGGCCGCCTTCAATCATGCTTTGCATGGCCATGCGGCTGGTGAATCGTTCGTCGTAACGGGCAATTTTAATTTCAGGGAAAGTTTTTTCCAGTTGTTTAACAAAGGGTTCAATGAACCTTGCGCTTGAACTTTTTTCGTTCATCAATGTTTTTGGTTCTCCTACAACAATCACATCCACTTTTTCTTTCGCTGTATAGGTTTTTAAAAAAGTCATAAGGTCTTTACTGTGCAAGGTATCAAGTCCGCCGGCAATTAAACGGAGCGGGTCGGTAACGGCAAGGCCAACACGTTTTGTTCCATAATCAATTGCCAGTATTCTACCCATGTAGAGAGTAAAAATATGTAATTTAGTGAGATGATTAACAAAATTGCCGTGTTTACTTCCGGTGGCGATTCTCCCGGAATGAATGCCTGTATCAGGGCCGTAGTGCTCACCGCTAAGCATTTTAATATAGATGTGCTGGGGTATATTAAAGGATACGAAGGATTGATTGACAATGTGTACCAAAAACTATTGCCAGAAAACTTGAAAGATAGTGTGCATAGAGGAGGAACCATTTTAAAATCAGCAAGAAGTCAACGGTTTATGGAAGAAAAATTCAGACTTCAGGCCGCTGAAAATTTAAAGAAAGAAGATGTTCAGGGCATAATTGCAATTGGCGGCGATGGCACTTTTAAAGGCGCTTTGGCCTTTGAAGCGCAGTGCTCTTTGCCCGTGATTGGCTGTGCGGGTACAATCGACAATGATTTGGTTGGAACTGACTTTACGATTGGCTATGATACCGCCATTAATACGGTAATTGAGGCCATTGATAAAATAAGAGATACAGCCCAAAGCCACGATAGAATTTTTGTTGTAGAAGTTATGGGAAGGGATGCCGGTCTCATTGCTCTGAGAAGCGCCATTGGCAGCGGGGCTGATGCCTTGCTAATTCCCGAATTAAAAAGCGACATGAAAGAACTCGCTTCAAAAATTGAAAAATGGAAAAAAGAAGGCGGCAGCAGAATAATTATAGTTTCGGAAGGTGATGAATCGGGCGGCGCCTTTAAAGTGGCTGAATTTATAAAAACAGCCTGGCCCTTGGCTGATGTAAAAGTGAGTGTGCTCGGACATATTCAGCGTGGCGGTAATCCAACGTGTATGGAGCGCGTAAATGCTGGCATTACAGGTTATCACGCCGTAAAAGCTCTGTTAGATGGCAAAAAATCAGAAATGGTTGGTATTGTAAACAAAACGGTAACCTACACTCCCTTTGAAAAAGCAGTTAAACACCACACTAAAATAAAACCTGAGCTTGAATTGTTGCTATCCGTTTTAAGTGCCTGATAAAACACAGAAGTAGATTTAAGGTTTTTCCTTACTCTTTAATCACTTTGCGCGTTATGCCTGATGCTGAATCTGTAATCCTGCAAAAATAGATGCCTGCCTTGAAGGGTGTCAGGTCAATTTGAACATAATCCTCACTGGAACTCATTTCCAGCAACACGCGTCCGCTTGCATCATACACCAAAATATGTCTGTTCAGCGCGTTATCGAATTGAAGCCAATACGCACCATGACCGGGGTTGGGGTATATTTTAACGTCGGTAAATTCGTGAGTCATTGAATTTAAATCTGCACAAACATCCACAAGCTGCGTAAGGGTTGTTGTGTTGGTGCAGCCGTTTGTATTTCTCCCAATTAATGTAAAGGTGGTGGTACCCGAAAGAAAAACAGTGACCGGATTCCCAAGATGCGTTTCAGAAATACTGATCCAGGTATATGTACTCGCTCCGTTTCCTGTAAAAACAATGGCAGCCTCAGCACAGGCAATACCGGCATTATTTGATATAGCTGAAACCACAGGCAGGGGGTTTACCGTTACCGTAACAAACGCTTCGCCCAAACACCATGCATTGGCCCCTTGAACAGAATAACTGCTGCTTGAAGCGGGCGTAATGAGGTATTGAGAACCAACAAATCCAGTATTCCAGGTATAAGAATTTGCACCTACGGCGTTCAAATACAAACTTTGACCTTCACAAATCCGGAGGGTGGGAGTTACAATACCTACTACGGGTTTTGGATAAACCTGTATCATCTGATTTAGACTGGCACTGCAGCCGCTTGCTGTGTTGGTGCACACCACAGTATAAATTGTCGTAAGTAAAGGCGATACCTGAATAGATGGGCTTGAAGCGCCATTACTCCATGAATAGGTATTAGCCCCATTGGCAGATAAAATCGCAGACCCTCCCTCACAAATGGTGGTTTGCGATGCGCTTAAGCTCACCGTTGGGGTGTTAACCGAACACGGCGCCGTAATTTCTATATCATCAAAAGACAGATATTGGGCACAGCAAGAACCATTGCTGGTGGCTCTTATGGCCAGATAATAAATTCCGGGAGAGGCCACTGAAAAAGTATTGGAAATGGATTTGTAATTCGGACTGGCGGCGGTACCACTTGTGCTCACTATAGATTGCAAACCCACAGTTGATTGATTCGGCCCAATGAGCAAAGACAGGTCAGACCAATTGGTAAACGTATTGGCTTCCGTGGTGTACCAGGCAGCAGCCGAATACGTAACGCCGGAATTGAGAAATAGGCCATTCGAATAGAAAAAGGAAGAAGCAGCAGGCAAATAATAAAAGGAAGCAAACTTTGAGCCTGTGCGTGGCACCCTGTTATTGGAAGCGCTGCCCACATAGGTCTGACAAGTTGTTGGCACGTTACTGGCTTTCCACGAACAATTTGGAAGCTGGTTGTTTACCAGTAAACCCTCAAAACCTTCAAAATAGGGCACGCTATTAGTGGTGGTGCCGGCAACATCAATTGAAACAGGGCTTGATGTGGCGCTTTGTGAACTGTTTGTGCAAACCATTACCGCCCTGTACCATACAGTTGTTGTAGCAGTAATTGGGGTAGTGAATACGGGTGCCGAAGGGCCCGGCACTAAACCATAAGGTCCTAATGAACCGGTTGTTGATGCTTGCCAGTCATAAATAAGTCCTGTGCCTATTGATCCGCCCACAAGTGAAATGGTGGCACTGGTATTTGGGCAAACAATAGATGGATTCGCTATGGGTGTACCGGGTTGAGGTGTTCCAGTGCATGGTGGAAAAGGAACATAAACCCTGGTTGTGCGGCAAACATTTTGTGTTGCACAAGCGGGAGGTCCGGATGCAGCTAAATGCAGATAGTATGTACCTGTGGTGTTTATTGATGCGTTTATTGGGGTGGTTCCAAAAGCAATAACAGAATTTGTGGAATTGGTGATTGTTATGTAATCGCCCACGTTTGTGGAAGAGAAGGAAAACGCCCCGGTAACATTAAAATTTAATACAGCAACTTCCCCACCCCATTGACAAGTGGTGATAGTTACACTATAACCTGGTGTTGTGTTATTGATTGTAGCCGACCCAAAGGGTGAATTAAACGTACATTGTGCTTGCGTTCTATTCTGAAAAGAAAAGAATAAAATTACAACATAAACAAGGGTAAATTTTTTCATACTTACTTTGTGTTTACGTAAAGTTAACCAATGGCGCTTAATATTCACAATTGTTTTAAGAAACTTTCTTCAACCCAAATACTCATTCAGGTAAATAGGATAAAGAAAATAATCTACAAGGCCCTGCTTTTAAATAAAGCAAACAGCCACAATAACACAAAGATTAAGTATACTAATGCCCTGAAGAACTATGGGCGTTTGATTAAAGTTAAAATTATAGGCTATAGCAGTGGCCAGAATTAAAAATGCGCACAGAAACAACAAGGGGCTTGAATGGGCTAAACGGTAATTAACAGTTTCGTCTCCAAGCCTAACCTTCAAATCTTTTTGTAAAATAAAATCCCTGCCGGCATGAATTTCCATGGTTTCATCGGTTACCACCCTGACATAATCCTCCACAATGGCTTTGTCAATCTTACCACCGTACCACACCAGATTTATTTCTTTAATGAACCTAAACCCCCGTGCATCGGTTTTATTTCCAAATTTAATCTGCATGTATTCAGGTTCAACCTCCCTGTAATGGCAGGGTCCAAAAAAACAAAGAATCAATTCCCAATAAACAAAAAAACAAGCCACATTCAGTATGTTCAGAAACCGGTAGGTGTTAGACGATTTAAAGGCTTGAAGTTTTTTAACTTTTAAATACTCTCGCAAGGCCACCCGTCTGGCAATTTCTTCCTGATCAGGAGGAACGCGGTGTGGGCGATGGGGTTTGTCATCTTGCATTCAGGAGATGCGTTTATCAATAAGATAATGGTTGCGTATACTGCTGTTGCGTAAAATCAACTCTCCAAGAAAACCGGATAAAAACATCATGCTGCCAATTACCATGCATGTTAGCGAAATATAAAAAGAGGGCCGGTCGGTTATCAAACGGGCCACCTGATGTGTATAAGAGCAATATAATTTATAGGCCCCCAGATAAAAAGCGGCAGCAAACCCGGCAATAAAAATAAGAGTGCCTACCAATCCAAAAAAATGCATGGGGCGTTTGCCAAAGCGCGAAAGAAAACTAATGGTGAGCAAATCCAGAAAGCCATTGATGAAACGGTTCCAGCCAAATTTGCTTTGCCCGTATTTACGCGCCTGGTGTTTCACCACCTTCTCGCCTATTTTCTCAAATCCTGCGGCTTTGGCCATTACGGGAATAAAGCGGTGCATTTCACCGTACACCTCAATGCTTTTTACAAGTTTGTTTGTATACGCTTTTAACCCGCAATTCATGTCGTGTAATGGAATACCACTCAATTTACGATTGGCGTAATTGTAAAGTTTAGAGGGTAAGTTTTTTGTAAACGCATTATCATAACGCTTTTGTTTCCAGCCACTCACCAAATCAAACCCTTGTTCAGTAATCATCTTGTAGAGTTCAGGAATTTCGTCCGGACTATCCTGCAAATCCGCATCCATGGTAATCACTACATCGCCTTGGGCCTGCTCGAATCCTACATGCAACGCAGGCGATTTACCATAATTTCTTTGGAAATGTATGGCTTTAACGTGTGGGTTTTTAGCCGATAAGGCTTCAATTTTTTGCCAGGAACCGTCTTTACTCCCATCGTCAACAAAAATAATCTCGTAGCTTAATTTGTGAGATTCTACAACACTAACAATCCAATCGTGGAGTTCCTGTAAAGATTCTTCTTCATTAAATAGAGGCACCAGAATGCTTAGATTCATAAATAAGGGTTGTAGGGGGACAAGACCTCAAAATTTGAAATTTTAATCCATAAATAAAAATTATATGCTTACTTTTGCGCCGGGTAAGTCTTTCACGACCAGCTCCTGCTGAATCCCCCAGGTTGGGAACGAAGCAAGGGTAAGTGGTTGAGCGGTGCGATGGAAGTAGCTTACCCATTTTTTATTTCCCTCAGCCAAACCACCTTTTCACTCAGTCATTTCAAAATTTTAAGCCTTAAAGCGTGTAAACTTAAAGAAATGGTCTATATTTGTCCATCAACCACTAAAATTTAAACCGTATCGAATAGACTTTTACTCGCAATTTTAAAACTACAGCAAGTAAAACCATGTCTATTCACAATTTAACGGATAAGGAGCTGGTACAGCTCTACACCAGAGGAAACGAAGCTTCCCTTTCTTGTTTGCTCGAACGCCACCAAAGCAAAATTTTTTCATCCATCATTATGCTGGTTAGAGACCGCGCTATTGCAGAAGATATCTTTCAGGAAACCTTCTATAAAGTAATTGTTACCTTAAAAAAGGGCCACTATTCCGAAGAAGGTAAATTTTTACCTTGGGTCATGCGTATTGCACGCAACCTGGTGATTGACCATTTCAGACATTGCCGTAAACTGCCGCCGGTTCCGGTTTATACCAATGAGGATGGTGAAGAAGTGAGTGTGTTCGATACCATTGCCGCTGCGGATGAGGGTATAAACACCCTTCAGCAACAGCAGCTCAAAAAAAATATTCGTGATTTGGTGGCCCAATTGCCCGAAGACCAGCGCGAAGTGGTGATCATGCGCATGTATTACGACATGAGCTTCAAAGAAATTTCAGAATTTACCGGCGTGTCCATCAACACATCCCTGGGCCGCATGCGCTACGCTTTGTTTAATCTCAAAAAACGTATCGGAGAAAAACAACTGGAAGCGGTGTTAAGGTAAAACTTAAACAAACAACATCATTTTATTTGCAGTCAAACAGTTAGAGTAAAACAAGGCCAATTTGGAACATACGGTTTATATCTAATCACCCTTCATTCTAACTTCCACAAACCAGGTTTTTTGTTAAAAAAAGGAACTATTCCTGCTTCGTTTTGCATTGTTAAAAGGCATTAATATTCCTATTTTTGCGACCTATTTTACAGCTTATGAAAATTCTGGTCGCCATCAGTAACGTTCCCGACACCACCACAAAAATTCAGTTCAGTGATAACAACACCAAATTCAATGCAGCGGGTGTTACATTTATCATTAATCCTTACGATGAATGGTATGCCTTGGTGCGCGCCCTTGAATTAAAGGAAGCCAATTTGGCCGAAAAAGTAACCTTAATTCATGTGGGTTTACCCGATGGCGATGCCACTATCCGCAAAGGACTTGCTCTGGGGGCCGATGATGCTGTTAGAATCGATTCCGAAGGTCCGGATTCGTTTTATGTGGCCGAGCAAATTGCTGCCTATGCGAAAGAAAAAGGGTACGAATTAATTCTTACCGGCAAGGAAACCATTAATTATAATGGATCTTCTGTTGCAGGCATGATTGCGGGTATTTTAGACTTACCATTAATTTCATTGGCAACAAAGCTTGATGTGGCAGGTGTTAAAATTACTGCCGAACACGATATCGATGGTGGTTCTCGTGTTGTAGAATGTGACTTGCCTGCCGTTGTGAGCTGCGCTAAAGGCATGGCTGAGCAACGCATACCAAACATGCGTGGCATTATGGCTGCAAGAACAAAGCCGCTGGAAGTGGTAAAACCTATTGACTCTGCCCCTCTCACATCAATAAAAAGTTTTGATTTAAATCCTGGAAGAACCAGCTGCAAACTACTTGGGGAAGACCAACTGGACGAACTCGTAAAATTACTTCACACCGAAGCTAAAGTTATTTAATCACCAATTTACTCAAAAGACACTACACCATGGTATTAGTATTCACCGAAATCAATAAAAACCGCATTAAAAAATCATCTCTGGAATGCGTTCAATACGCCGCTAAAATTGCAGCACTTACAGGAGGAAACGTTACCGCACTGGTAAACCAGGCTTCAGCCGAACACCTTGAAGAATTGGGCAAAGCAGGCGCTAATACCATTTTAAACATGAACATAAGTGACCTCGGTTCTGACCACATTTTAAGTTGTGCCGCAGTAGAACACGCTGTAAAACACAGTAGTGCCAAAGTGATTGTGTTTGCCTTTGATATTGCCGGCAAAGCCATAGCCCCACGTTTATCAGCCAGGCTAAAAGCAGGACTTGTTGCCGGAGCCACTGAACTTCCAGCGGTAAATGGTGCCGCGTTTGAAGTGAAGAAAAATGTGTTCTCAGGCAAAGCCAACGCCATTTACTCTATTCACAGCGAGATGAAAATTATCGCTCTGTTGCCAAACAGTTTTCCGGTAGTTTTAAGCGAAAATAAAGCTCTTGTTCAGGAGTTTCAACCCGATTTAAGCGCTGTAAAATCACGCATCACCATAAAAGAAACCAAAACCAATGCAACCGGAGGTATGGCGCCATTGCCTGAAGCCGACCTGGTAGTGAGTGCAGGCCGTGGCATGAAAGGGCCAGAGAATTGGGGCATGATTGAAGAACTGGCCACCTCTTTGGGTGCAACTACAGCATGCTCTCGTCCTGTTGCCGACCTTCACTGGCGTCCGCACCACGAACACGTCGGTCAAACCGGTGTAGCCATTCGGCCAAATTTATACATTGCTGTTGGTATATCAGGGGCCATTCAGCATTTAGCCGGTGTTAACGGCAGTAAAACCATTGTGGTAATAAACAACGATAAAGAAGCCCCATTTTTTAAGTCGGCCGACTATGGCATTATTGGCGACGCCTTTACAATAGTACCCAAGCTAACCGAAGCCATTAAAAAATTTAAAGCTCACCAAAACTAATCAGGATTTTTTCCTAAATTAGAATTCAGTTCATGAAGAAGGTTCGCTTAGAAATTGTTGGATTGTCGTACAGCCAGACCCAAAGTGGAGCTTACGCGCTTGTGCTTGGAGAAACAGCCGGAACCAGACGCTTGCCCATTATTATTGGTGGCTTTGAAGCCCAGGCTATAGCCATTGAGCTTGAAAAGATGAGCCCGAGCCGGCCCTTAACCCACGATTTATTTAAGGCCTTTACGTCGGCTTTTGATGTTCAGGTGAACGAAGTGCTGATTTACAACCTTGTTGAAGGAATTTTTTATGCCAAATTGATTTGCAGTGATGCCAGCCGTGAGGTTGAGATTGATGCCCGCACCAGCGATGCCATTGCCTTGGCTGTGCGTTACAATTGCGATATCTTCACTTACGAATTCATACTCAAAAATGCTGGCGTTGTGCTCGACAGCGACGCTGATATTTCCGCTGCAGGAAGTGAGGCTTCTACCCAAAAAGAGAAGGAATTACACGCTGAAAAAAATAAGGAAGGTGTAGAAGAGTATAAAGGGAAAAGCAGTGAGGAACTTCGCAACATGCTGCAAAATGCTTTGGACGAAGAGCAATATGAAATGGCCTCCAAAATACGGGACGAACTGAATCAAAGAAAAAAATCCTAAATGCTGGATATGTATTTGGGCTTACTAACGCGGGTGTAATGCTTACTGCACCTGTTTCTCCAATACTTTCAACTCCTCTACCTTTTCAATGTATCCTAGTTTCTCATATGAATAGATGAGGTTGTTTAAACAGCGTTTTACTACTTCTACATTGCTGCAAGGCAAGTAGTATTTTGGTTCAGCTTCCAGTTTTAATTGTTTCAAAAACTGATCGATGTCGTTTTGATTAAACATCAAACCCTTGCTGAAAGGATTTATGTAAAAGAGGATATTGTTAGAAAGTGTTTTATTGTTCACATCAATAAGGTTGGCGTAATCATTGATGTAAGCCAATACAAAGTGCTGGGGCAAATTGATGCCGTAAACCGGGATGTTAAGTTCCTTACAAATGAGCATATACACCACACTCAACATCAAGGGATTCCCCTTTTTACTTTCCAGCACATTGTTTATGAAAGAATTCTGTGGAGCATGGTAATTGGTGATATTACCGCTAAATTGATGCACCTCAAAAAGGATGTGGTTGATAATTTTCACCTTCTCAAGCGCGGTTAAATCATCTTGTAGTTCCAACCAAACATCCTGCTTAATCTGGTGCAACAATTTTTTCACTTTGTTTTCATCCAAATCAGGGTATTGGTAGCGCGCCAACAAAAGCACGCCTTTCAAAAGGTCATCGCTCTCATCCTTAGCCCAATCCCTCAAGGCTTTTTGAAGTATTTCAAACTGTATGGTATGAATGATGGTTTCAATGCGTTTTTGCATAATGGCATCAAAACTATTCTCCCAGGCGGTCTCAAGATGAGGAATGGCAGGGGGGCCCAGAGTCACAAACCGCTCCTTCACCTGAACATAAATGGTTTCATCGGGGTCATCCAGAAGTGTTATCAGAGCAATCACTTCCTTCAGGCTCAATTCGGTTTTTCTTTTGGCGGCCATAGAAGCAAAAATAGAGCAGGATTAAATCCTTTCAACTTTAAGACCAATGAATTCTTAACAAAACCGTTGTTTATTTGTTTGAACAATTTCAGACTCAAAAAAAAGCCCCTTTGCGGGGCCTTTGAGTTATCGCGCAATAACGAGGCGTTTCACCGTCCGCGAAGTGCCGCTTTCCATTGAAAAACTGTATACCCCTTCCGGTAAAAACTCCAGATTAATTTCGGTATCTGATTGTTTAAGGTCGTTTAAGTGGGTTTGATAAACCTTTTGACCCAAAGCATTAAATACGTTTACATCAACCGCTCTTGCTTTTGAAAAGACAGTGTGTAGTGTAATTTTTCCTGTTCCCGGATTTGGTTGAATACTTACTAAATCACTCAACGCGCTTTGTTCGTTGAAACCTACACCGTCACCACAATCCAAAATTAAAACTGGTTCTGAATAGCTGTTGTTTCCGGAGTTATTTGTTGCATCCACAGACACCGTGTAAAAGCCGGGATACATAAAAACAATGTTTGGATTCACAACGGTGGCACTTGGTATAAAACTAACACCCAGTGATGGTGTTGCCGACCAAACGAAGGACGGTAGAGGACTTCCTGTACTCATGTTAAGAGGTTTAACCAAAGAATCTCTGCAATTTGTGCTTTGTATTGTGAAGGAAGCCACCGGCGCCACAGCCGGCACATTGCAAAGCGTAGCTGAACTGGCATTTAAAAATTTTCGGAATGGCGCGTTGGCCATGGCAGTTTGGATTCTGGCATTTTGGTCGGGTGTAAACATATACAAACATAAATCATCGCAGTAATCCATAAAATTCATGAACATTTCGCCATTTGGTCCGTTTGAACAGGAAATTTTTGGATAGTTCGGGCAACCAAAATTCAGTGCCTGTTGAATGGGAGTATCGTTACAAAAATCGTTTCCGCATCCGGCATCACCGTTAATGTGGCGAAGACCAAGCCAGTGCCCAAGTTCATGGGTTGCAGTGCGGCCTCTGTGGTAAGGAGCAAAAGTGCCAATTGTACCATAGGCTCTGGACCACACCCAGATGCCATCGGTAGAAGATGTTCCTGTTGAGCCCGGAATGCCGGTTAAGTTAGAGCCTGCCGGGAAAGTAGCATACCCTAAAAGCCCTGCACCATTGCTCACATCAGAAACCCAAACGTTCAGGTAACGTGTGGGGTCCCAAATGGTAGCCGGTTTAACAGTACCATTCATGTAAGTTTGAAATGCATTGGAAGTATTAAAACTGGTGGGATTGGCCCAGCCGTTGCTTGTATAATTTACACGATCTATGCCGGGTTGTGCCAAACTCACACCATTGGGGTCTTTTTCAGCCGGGCAAAAAATAATATCGCAATTGGCTGCACCAATAGCCGAAAATGCTGTGGCTGCAAGGTTATTCACGTTTTGTCCTACTCCTGCAAAATCAGCGTTTAACACCGTAATTTGAGAGTTCACTTGATTTTGAGAAATGTTGGGATGGGTGCCAACGGCCTGTCCACCATGAATAACATGTACAATAACAGGTATGGTAAGCGTGGCAGACTGAATTTTTCCTGCGGCCTTATTTTGTTTGTATTCCTCAACTTTTTGGTTGAACCAATTGTCCCAGGCCTCACCCGGCATTTGCGTTCCGCAGCGGTTGAGTTGGTTGTTAGCATCAGAAAAAGGCATTTGAGCGCTAAGAGATAAGGTAATGGCCATTGCCAATACCGTGAAAGTAGATTTAAATTTCATGCGTGATTTTATCAGAATTAATAGCACAAGTTAGACGAAAGCTGGCGTTTCTGCAAATAAAAAACGGGCTTTGAGAAGATAATTTGGTTAAAAATAAAAGTCAAAAGAGGTGATTTAGGTAGTATAGAACTTTCTAGACCTTTTAAACCTTCTAAACTTTCTCTGTGGTTAGATGAGAAGCCAAAAAGGGCGCTTTAGGCAGCATAGAACACTCTATTCCTCCGCCCGCCAGCCGGCTCAAATGTGCACTGCACATTTGCCCCCTTCTAAACTTATTTAATCCGCCTGCAAAAACGGGTATTTATAATCTGTTGCCGGAACAAATGTTTCTTTGATTGTACGAGGTGATACCCAGCGCAGCAAATTGATTTTAGCACCGGCCTTATCGTTGGTTCCGCTTCCCCTGGCCCCACCAAATGGTTGCTGACCCACCACAGCACCTGTACACTTATCATTGATGTAAAAATTACCCGCTGAATTGCTCAATTTTTTTGTTGCCAATTCAATGGCATAGCGGTTCTGAGAAATGATGGCGCCTGTTAAGGCATAGTTTGAAGTATTATCCACCAGTTCAAGGGTTTCTTCAAACTTGGTTTCTTCGTAAACGTATACCGTTAACACCGGACCAAACAATTCTTCACACATGGTCACGTATTTTGGGTCCTTACTCACAATAATAGTTGGTTCAATAAAATAGCCTTTGCTTTTATCACATTTTCCACCGGCGATAATTTCAACACTGCTATCCTTCTTTGCTGATTCAATGTACTTAGAAAGTTTATCAAAACTTTTTTCGTCAATGACTGCGTTAATAAAATTGGTAAAGTCTTCGGTTGGTCCCATTTTCATGGATTTCAGGTCGGCCAGCACCAAAGCTTTGGTTTCTTCCCAGAGATTGGAAGGGATATACACTCTTGATGCCGCCGAACATTTTTGACCCTGATATTCAAAGGCTCCTCTTGAAATGGCGGTGGCCAACACATGAATATCTGCTGATGGATGCGCCATGATAAAATCTTTCCCTCCTGTTTCGCCCACAATGCGCGGGTAAGAACGGTATTTGTGAATGTTGTTGCCAATCGTTTGCCAGATGTTTTGAAACACCTCGGTGCTACCGGTAAAGTGTATGCCAGCAAAGTCTTTATGATTAAACACTACTTCTGCCGCATCAGGACCACTGGGATAAATGAGATTGATTACCCCATCGGGTACCCCGGCCTTTTGGAAAATTTCCATGAGCACATTGGCACTATAAACCTGGGTGTTGCTGGGTTTCCAAACCACCACGTTGCCCATCATGGCGCAACTCGTTGGTAAGTTGCCCGCAATGGCGGTGAAGTTAAATGGGGTGAGCGCGTAAACAAAGCCTTCCAAAGGTCGCCACTCCAAACGGTTCCAAACCCCGGGAGATGAAATGGGCTGATCGGCATAAATCTCTGTCATGTATTGCACATTGAACCTCAAAAAATCGATGATCTCACAGGCGCTGTCAATCTCTGCTTGGTAAACACTTTTGCTCTGTCCGAGCATAGTGGCCGCATTTAATTTTGCACGATAAGGACCCGCAATTAATTCTGCAGCTTTTAAAAATATGGAAGCACGCTGTTCCCAGGCCAAAGCAGCCCATTGATCTTTTGCGGCCAAGGCTGCTTTAATGGCCAATTCAACATGCGATTTATCGCTTTTGTGAAAGTGGCCCAGAGTGTGCTGGTGGTCGTGAGGAGGGGCCAAACGTGCGATAACGTTGGAGCGTACTTCTTTACCTCCAATGTACATAGGAATGTCGAGTTCACGACTTCTGAGTTCTTTTAGCATGGCCTGTAGTTCTTTTCGCTCAGGACTGCCGGGGGCATAAGATTTTACAGGTTCGTTCACCGCAACGGGTACTTTATAGGCTCCTTTTGACATATACGCAAGGTTTAAATGGAAATAAATATTTGATTTTTAAGGCAACAAAGATAAGTTTTAATTTGTTGTATAACTGTATCTTTAGTCTCTTGAATTCGCCAAAACGACCCATTTTCCATGTCATCATTTTAGGCTGTATAGCCTTAATCACGGCGTTTTTTATCTCCCGTTTGCCCTTGCTTGGTTTCGATTACGATTTTGAAGCCTTGTTTCCAAATGAAAACGAAGAACTAAAACACTACGAAAATTACCGCAACACCTTTGAATACGACAACGAATTTGTATTAATTGCCCTTGAGCATCCGGCCGGCATTTTCCAAAAAAATTTCTTGCTAAAAATAGATAGTCTCTACGAAAAACTCAGTGCTATCCCCAACATCAAACAAGTGCAATGCCCTACCCGATTGTCTAAATACAATTTAGGAGGCCTGGTGCCCATAAAAACACAATTGTTGCACATGGATGATGAAACGCGCTATAGAGAAGACAGTATAAGTGTGTATTCAGACCCAGACATGGTGGGTGCTTTTTTTGCTGAGGACGCCAAATCACTTTGTTTGTTTGTGAAAACAGAGGAGAATTTAAGCAAAGTCGAAAGTGATGCTTTGGCTTTAAAGATTGAACAGGCGGTGAGTACTTTTCCGATTGAAATGGTGCATTATGCCGGGAGAATTTTCGCGCAAAAAGTGTACCTCGAACAATTGCAAAGGGAATTTCTGACGTTTATCCTGTTAGCCTTTGCTTTTGTTATGCTGCTGCTTTGGTTTAGTTTTCGCAGTGTTTATGGCACTTTGGTACCCATAACTGTTGTTCTTCTTTCGGTTATTTGGACACTGGGTTTAATGCAATTGTTAGGAAAATCAATTGATTTGATGTGCAGCATGTTGCCCACCATGATTTTTGTGGCCGGCATGAGCGATGTTACCCACTACTTCTCAGCCTATACTGATGAAAGAAAAAAAGGCATTCCCGACACTCAGGTTTTTTCAAAAATCAGAAAAGAAGTGGCCTACCCTACCTTTCTCACCTTACTTACAACTGTTATTGGCTTTTTATCTCTGCTCTTTTCAAGCATTCAGCCCGTGCGCGATTTTGGAATCTACACCTCGCTTGGAGTAAGCGTTGCATACGTTTTAACGTATTCCTTTTTACCAAGCGTACTTCAACTTTATCCCCCCAAAAAACACCTTGAACGCAGCCGGTTGCAAAGCAAAGGTTTAAACATGCAAAAAGGCATTCATTTGGTGTTTAGAAATCAGAAAAAAATTATTCTGTTCAGTATACTCGCCTTACTAGTTTCATTTTTCGGTATCAATCAACTTAAAATTAATAATACTTTATTGGAAGATCTAAGTGATCGAGTAAAAGTGAAACGCGATTTTACATATATCGACGAACATTACAGTGGTGCCCGTCCGTTTGAACTGGAAATTAAAATCAAAGATCCAACAAAAAGCGTGTGGGATTATGCCCAGGTAAAACACATTCATCACTTGGATTCATTTATCAAAAAAGAATACGAAGCTGGGTTTGTTATTTCGCTTGCTAATCTGGTTCAACGCCTTGATGCCCAAATGACAGCAAACCCTGCTTATCTTCCTTCAGAGTCTGATTATGCCGAACTCAGAAACACTCTTGAAAAAAACAAAAAAAACAAAACGCTTTTAAAATTGGTAAGTGCCGACGGCAAAGTTACGCGTATTAGCGCCAAGTTTAAAGATATTGGAAGCGAAAAAGTAAATGCGTTAAACTCAAAATTAATGGCATTTATTGAAGCCAATAGTATGGATAAGGACCTCTTGATAACCATTACTGGTGCAGCCCACTTGATTGACAGAAATAACGCCTACATGGTTGAAAACATGCTGCAAGGTTTTGCTTTTTCTATTTGTTTGATTGCTTTGCTTACTTTTTTGGTTCACAGAAGCTGGAAAATGGTGTTGGTGTTTTTAGTACCTAACCTCATCCCCTTAATTGTTGTCTCAGGCTTTATGGGGCTTACAGGCATTGAATTAAAATCAGCCACAGCGTTGGTGTTTAGCATTGCTTTTGGAATCGCCACAGACGATACCATCCACTTCATTTCCCGCTTAAAAATTGAGTTACAAACCGGAAAAAGTTTGCTTTATGCCTTTAAACGTAGCTACCTCGAAACAGGAAAACCCATAGTACTCACCACCTTTATTTTAATGGGAGGATTTGTAACGCTCATGTTCAGCGACTTTCAAAGTATTTATTATTTTGGCATGCTCATTTGTATCACAATGTTTATTGCCCTGCTTGCCGATTTGTTTCTGTTGCCAGTGCTGCTTTTAATGATTTATAAAAATTCTAAAAAGACCTGATTTTGTTGTGAAAAAACACGTGTGCGTAATAGGAGGAGGTGCAGCCGGGTTTTTTGCTGCTATTAACCTTGCCGTCAAGCACCCCGATTACGACATTCAACTGCTTGAAAAATCAAACAAACTGCTTTCCAAGGTAAAAATATCAGGTGGCGGGCGATGCAATGTGACGCATGCCTGTTTTGATAAACTCGAATTGGTAAAAAATTACCCAAGAGGCCACCGCGAATTGGTTCAGGTGTTCTCGCGCTTCGACGCCAACGATACCATACAATGGTTTCAAAAGCAAGGTATACCCTTGCATACCGAAGACGATGGACGAATGTTTCCGGTAAGCAACAGCAGTCAAACCATCATCGATTGTTTTTTGTATCTTGCCGAAAAACATCAGATCCGCATTCGAAAAAACACCGAAGTGTTGCACATCTCCCCAAAAGCTGAAGGTTTCGAATTGAAAACCACGGATGGTGTGATCCAGGCAAATGCCCTCATCTGTGCTATAGGCGGTCACCCAAAATCAGGTTTCTACGATGTTCTAAGACGTTTAGGACACAGTATTCAGGAACCCTTACCAAGCTTGTTCACGTTAAATTTACCACAGGAAAAAATCACCAAAGAATTGATGGGCCTGAGTGTTCAGGATGCTGAAGTTCGAATAAAAGGGAGTAAATTACACTACCACGGTCCGGTGCTGATCACGCATTGGGGACTAAGTGGTCCGGCCGTATTAAAATTATCCGCTTTTGCCGCAAAAGAATTTTTCGAAAAAAACTACCGCTCTGAAATTTCTGTGAATTGGGTTTATCCTCTTAAAACACATGAAGTGGAAGAGGAATTAAAACAAATACGGCTCAGCAAAAATAAAAGTTACCCCCTGAGTCAAAGTCAATTTAATTTGCCGAAACGACTTTGGGAATATTTGTGCGATAAGGCAGGCATCAACAATCAAAAACCCTGGGCCGAATTATCCTCCAAACAACTTCAGGCTCTGGCTATGGCTCTTAGCGCCTCCATGTTCAACATGGAAGGACGTACCACCTTTAAAGAAGAATTTGTGACCTGTGGTGGAGTAAATTTGAAAGAAGTGGATTTTAAAACCATGCAAAGCAAAAAGGTTCCGGGTCTGTTTTTTTGTGGAGAAGTGTTGGACATCGATGGCATCACCGGAGGATTTAATTTCCAAAGCGCCTGGAGCACCGCATGGATTTGTTCAGAAAATTGCTAAATTGCTAATACTAAGTTTTTAAAACCTTTGATCATGCGTATTTACTTTTACTCCGCCCTTTTACTTGCGTTTTCAGTCCTCAACTTTTCATCCTGCAGTAAATCCGTTTCTGAAAAAAAGAAAGAAAATCCCGCTGAACCCTATGAACGTTTTGCTGCACAAAGGGCTTATCCCGATGCCGTTTTCGACCTGAAAGCCTTTGAAACATTACTTCAAGAAGAGCATTTAAATATCGCCTCTCAAAAAAAATTTTCCAGTTTGAGCTGGGTGCTCGAAGGTCCCACAAACATTGGGGGGCGCATCACCTGCCTGGCGGTGAGTCCCACCAATTCGAATGTGGTTTATGCAGGAACTCCGGGTGCAGGCGTTTATAAGACAACAAACGCAGGACAGACCTGGCAGCCCATATTTGATAGCCAAAGCAGTCTATACATTGGTGCTATTAGTATTGATCCCAACAACAGTAATATAATTTACGTTGGTACCGGAGACCCTTCCATTCCATTTACGGTATTTGTTGGGGATGGTTTGTATAAAAGCAGCGACGGAGGATTAACCTGGACAAACATAGGCCTGAGCAATAGCAAAATCATCAACAAAATTCTAATCAATCCTAACAACAGTTCTGAAATTTATGTATCCGCAAATGGTAATCCTATTTTAGCAGATAACCATCGTGGTATTTACAAAAGCAGTAATGGAGGAATCACCTGGTCGCAAGTGTTATTCATTGATAACCAAACCGGAGTGAGCGATATGGTGATGAATCCCAGCAATCCCAATGAAATTTATGCCACTTCGATGACCTGCATTCGTAATGCCACGGTTAACATACGCGCCTCTAACAACACCAGAATACATAAAACCACTAACGGAGGCAGCACCTGGTCGGTTATGAACAACGGTTTACCGAACACTAAAGTCAATCGCTACAGCATTTGCATGAGCAAACAAAACCCTTCAAAACTCTATGTGGCGTTATCCGACAGTAATTTCAGCATGGAAGGAGTTTATGTCACAACCAACGGAGGCGGAAGTTTTTCGCCTTTGGGCAACAACGGCATTTCCTCCAATTACTCCAACTTTGGCTGGTATTTTGGTGAACTGGAAGTGAACCCAGGCGACGATAATGAAATTTACATTGGTGGTATTGAACTCCATAAGTCCGGCGATGGAGGCAACAACTGGAACCCCAACATGCCGCCCTGGTGGCAATACGATGTGCACGCCGACATTCATGCCATCGCTTTTGTAAGTCCGGGGGTGTATTACCTGGGTACCGATGGAGGTGTGTATTTCACCAACGACGATGGGGCCAATTATAGCGATGCCGACAACATTCCCAACACCCAATTTTACAGGGTGGAATACAACCCCCATCAGCCGGCAACGCATTACGGAGGAGCGCAGGACAACGGCACCACATCCGGTAATCAGGCCGGTGTAAACAATTGGCAGAGAATTTATGGTGGGGATGGTTTTCAACCCCGATTTGATCCGGGCGATGCCAGCCTATTTTACGCTGAAACTCAAAATGGTGGTTTAGTGGTGTCAACCGATGGAGGGTTTAATTTCAGCAATCACGATAACAACATCGACTTTAACGACAGAAGAAATTGGGACATGCCTTATGTGCTGAATAAACAAAACGCTGATGTGCAATACACGGGTACCTATCGGGTATATAAAAATACCGGAGGGCCTAACTCCTTTTGGAATGCTATCAGTAACGATTTAACGGATGGAAACATTTTTGGATCGCGCTTTCACACCATTTCCGCCATTGACAATTCTGACCTTAACGCACAGAGAATTTACGTTGGTACCAGCGATGGCAATGTTTGGACCAGCGCTAACGATGGAAGCACCTGGAACAATATCACAACCGGACTTCCGGATCGATATGTTACTTCGGTGCATGCCTCGCCTAATGTTTCAAACAACGTTTACGTCACGCACACAGGGTACAAATACAATTCCTACATCCCACACATTCATAAATCCACCAACAACGGTTTAACCTGGACCGACATCAGTGGAGATTTACCACAAGCCGGTATAAACGATGTGTTGATTTTCCCCAACGATGAAAATATGTTGTTTGTGGCCACCGACATTGGCGTGTATTACACCATCAACGGAGGACAAAACTGGCTGCGTTTGGGCAGCAACATGCCATTGATTACGGTGTGGGACCTGGTGTACAATCCCTCACTCAAAAAACTGATTGCGGGCACCTATGCCAAATCCATACAAAGTATTGATGTCAGCAGTTTGATTACCGGCGTGAGGGAGAGCGTATCAGATCCATCGGATCACGTGAGTCTTTACCCTAATCCTATACAATCGGGATGGTTACATGTTTCATTTGCTTCGGAATTTGAGCCTGAGTTAATCCAAATTTACTCAGCGGATGGAAAAAAAGTGGAGGCCTCTCTTGAATACAAGAACAACGAAATTCTGGTATCCTCCAAACAATTGCCTTCAGGTTTGTATTTCATACAATTGAAAAGCAAAGAAAAAAACCTGATGAAACGCTTTGTTAAACTCTGAATCTGTTTAAAATTAAGTAATGCTGTTAATACTATTCCTCTCATTTTTTCAGGTATTCCTTGTACATTCGTCGCTTTAAATCCATACCATGAAATTTTTTATCGATACTGCCAATCTCGCCCAAATTAAAGAAGCTCAGGACATGGGCGTACTAGACGGAGTAACCACCAACCCATCTCTTATGGCCAAAGAGGGCATCAAAGGCCAAGACAATATTCTGAAACATTACGTTGACATTTGTAAAATTGTTACCGGAGATGTAAGCGCCGAGGTGATTTCCACCGATTTTGAAGGCATGGTAAAAGAAGGGGAAGCTTTGGCTGCACTCCACCCTCAAATTGTGGTGAAAATACCAATGATTAAAGAAGGCGTAAAAGCCATTAAATACTTCAGCGAAAAAGGCATTCGCACCAATTG
>JALOMJ010000221.1 GCA_025455485.1 Bacteroidia bacterium
TTGTTCTGAAATTTGGAATGCTTCAGCATACGCTCAGGCCGGAAATAATCTAAAAAGTAAAGCTAATAATTTTTTAGCCGGGGCCGATTAAAGAACGTTAATTGCCCGGAGCCCAGGCTTAGAATTTCCCGAAAAAATGTTCCTCAACATCAAACGTGGATTTTAAACCCACCTCGCTGTAATCGGTTTTGATCCACTCTTCGGCAATTTCTCTGCCCTTCGCCTTCAAGGTTTGTAAAAAATCCCACGACGTGTTCATTTTACTGCTTTGGCTCATCTGACTAAGAGCTTTGTAACCGCTTATAGTATGAACAAATATTTCGCGGTTTTCTTTGTTATCGGTTTTTAACACCCCATTTCGGATTAACTCATTTCTGTAATGAATGAGCTTCATTTCGTTAATAAGACTGCTGTTAAAGGAAATCTCATTCACCCGATCTGCAATATCACGCGCCGTGGTTGGAACAGAACTGATGTTGATGGAATTAATTTTAATAAGCACAATATCATGAAGATCGGTGTTGGTGATTAAAGGAAAAATAGGCGGATTTCCCATATAGCCACCATCCCAGAAGTATTCCCCGTTTATTTCTATGGCCTGAAACAACAAGGGTAAACAGGCTGAAGCCAACACCGATTCAACTGTAATCTCTTTATTGGTAAAAATTTTCGCACGGTTGGTTTTTACATTCGTGGCACAAATGAATAGTTTCTTTTGGTTGTAAAGGTGCAATTCTTCAAAATCCACCAATTCATTGAGTATATCCCTCAACGGATTGTAATTGAATGGATTGAAATTATAGGGTGAGAGCACCTGAGACACCGCATTAAAAAACATATACCCGGGACTATTGTAGATGTCTCCATTACTGTTGGCTTTGTCAAAAAGTCCTGGCTTAAGAAAAAAACTTCCGGTTAGTGCGATTTTTTGCCACACCTTTTCCAATAATTCTTTGGCTTTTGCCGGGCCACCTATATGAAGGCCATAGGCGCAAACCACTGCATTGATGGCGCCAGCGCTGGTACCACACATGGCCTCAGCCACAATGGCCTCTTCTTCCAACAACCTGTCGAGCACCCCCCAGGTAAAGGCACCGTGGGCGCCTCCGCCCTGCAGCGCCAAACCAATCCTCTTTTTCTCTAATTGCATATCAATGGTTTTTTGGTGTTAAACAGAAAATTAAAGTAGTTTTTTTTCTGTTCGTGTGCAAATAATCTCCTTACATTCTACTTAAGGCTGTTTAATCCGGTTATGGCTAACTCATAATTGGGCTGTATTTTCAAGCACATATTATAATCCGCCTTTGCGGAAGGTATGTCTTTTAACTTGGCATAAGTATAACCCCGGGCTAAATAGGCCTCGATGTAATTTGAGTTTAGTTCTATGGCCTTTGTAAATTGTTCCAAAGCAAGCTGGTATTCGTTTTTAACCTCTAAATAAATGGCGCCTAGGTTATAATGGCACAATTCATTTGTTTTTATGGTTTGTAACATGGCCGTGTACCCCTTTATCGCTTCGTCGTACTTTTCAAGGTCTTGATACAATTTTGCCCTGGCGTAAAGGCTTTGCTCGTGCGCGGGATTTAAGCGCAATGCGTTTGCATAATAGTCAAAGGCTAAAGGATCTTTTTTAGAAGCATACAGCATGCCCAAATCATAATATGCATCCACAAAAGCATTATCTTGCTCAATGGCAGTTTGAAAGCTTGAGAGGGCCTTAGCTGTATCGCCCGACTCCAGATACACATTGCCCTTCAGATGATAGGCCTTTGACTGACTTTCGTCAATTCGTAGCGACTTATTGATGTACGTGATAGCGTCCTGATATTGTTTTACCAGAAAATAAAGTTCAGCGAGTTTTAAAACCACTTCCTGATTATCAGGAAATTTTTTCTCCATGCGCAAAAGCGTTTCCTTCACCATACGTGTGTTGTTCATGGCAAAATAAATATCCACCAGACTAAGGTAATAATCAACAATACTGCTGTCTATTCTTACCGCTAGTTTCGAGTCGTTTAAAGCCTCCTCAAGCAATTTTAATTTCAGGTAAATGTTGGCGCGCTGATCGTATAACTCAGCATTATTTGGATCATCGACCAACTTTTTATTTACAGCTTTTAAATCCGGTGAATTCAATTGTAAACTCAAACTATCCGAACGAAGATTGAGTTTAATCATTTCCTTTTCATCCGGCCCGGCCTGAGAACAGGAGAGTAAAACACTACTAAATAAAAGTGCAGCAAATTTTGAATTCATACGCTAAAGATCATTGGCGTTGGCAATCAATTCAGCCACATCCAAAACTTTGGTTTGACTTTCTTTGTTAAAGTATTTTACGCCATCGGTCATCATCGTGTTGCAAAAAGGACAAGCCACGGCGATCACATCCGGGTTGGATGCCAAGGCTTCTTCAGCTCTTTCCACGTTCACTTCTTTGTTTCCCTTTTCCGCTTCTTTAAACATTTGCGCACCGCCTGCTCCACAGCACAAACCTTTGGCGCGACTGCGTTTCATTTCAGTAAGTTCCACATCCAGTTTTTGAATCACTTCACGGGGAGCTTCATACACCTCATTGGCGCGACCCAAATAACAAGGATCGTGGTACACAATTTTTTTGCCTTTAAAGGCTCCGCCTTGAACACTTAACTTTCCTTCGTCGAGCAATTGCTGAACCAATTGGGTGTGGTGTATCACTTCGTAATTTCCTCCCAAAGCAGGATACTCATTTTTTAAAGTATTAAAACAATGCGGACAACCGGTCACAATTTTTTTTATGCCATAACCATTCATTACGGTAATGTTTTGCATGGCCTGCATTTGAAA
>JALOMJ010000222.1 GCA_025455485.1 Bacteroidia bacterium
GGTGGAATACAGCATAAACACCCAACTCATCAGGAGTGAATTGGCAAGGATGGCCATGCAGGCCCCGCCGAAAGAAGCGTAAACAATCCACCAGGTTACCAGCAAATTCCAGATAAAAAAAGTGAGGTAACTGAGGGCCCAAAGTTTAAGTTTAGCGTAGGGAGTTTTCCCTTCTTCGTTGGTTTTTTGTTCAAGAATCAACAGGGGCAGCCAGGCCAGAAATATCAAAAACCCCAGGTGCCAGTACCAGGAGGCCGCCAACAGTAATCCGGAAGAAACACTCAGAAGGAGTTTACGCATAAGTACAGATTCGTAAAGCCTTAATATTATGGATTTTTGGTATAAAAACCCCAATATTGTTTAAATCTTAATGAATTATTGAAGAAATTCTGAGTAGTTCTGTGGCTTTAGGAGTATATTTGCAAATTGCCTTTTTCTATGGAAGAACCTTCTGTAACCCTCGAATCCCGCAAATTATACCCTTATCAGGAGGGTGCCGTTAACAACATCTTCAGGGAGTTACTCGAACTTCCTCCGAACGCCAACCTACTTTTTCAATTGCCTACCGGGGGCGGGAAAACCATTATTTTCAGTGAGATTGCCAAACGTTACATTGAAAAATTCGGACGCAAGGTACTCATCCTAACCCACCGTATTGAATTGGGAAAACAAACCTCTTCCGTTCTCACCGAAGCAGGAATAGTGAATAAAGTCATCACCAGCGAAGTGAAACAACTTCCTCACCAAAGCCACTATCAAAGTTTTATTGCTTTGGTGGAAACGCTCAACAACCGTTTGCAGGAAAACGATCAGTTTGTGGAAGACATTGGTTTGGTGATTGTAGACGAAGCGCATAACAACTCCTTCAGAAAAATATTTCACTACTTCCAGGATGTCAACATACTTGGAGTAACCGCTACTCCTTTGAGCAGCAACAAAAAGTTACCACTTTACCAAACGTATCAAAAACTGATTGTAGGGGAAAGCATCTCTAATCTTATTGAGCAAGGCTACCTTTGTGAAGGGCAAACTTTTTCTTATGACGTTAATTTGAGTTCATTAAGGGTGGGCAATAACGGCGAATTTACAGTAGGTTCTCACGAACTGCTTTACACCCAAGCCATGATGCAAAGCAAATTAATTGAGGCTTATGATGAAGTGGCTAACCGCAAAAAAACACTCATTTTCAACGCGGGTATTTTAACCAGTCGTGCTGTTTACGAAACGTTTAAAAGCAAAGGGTATCCTATCCGTCACCTCGACAGCACCTTTAGCGACCGCGACAGGGTGGAGACTTTGGAGTGGTTCAGAAATACAAAAGACGGCATTTTAACTTCTGTAAGTATATTAACAACAGGCTTTGATGAGCCTGAAGTAGAGAACATCATCTTAAACCGCGCAACAAAATCGCTTACACTTTACCATCAGATGATAGGGCGCGGTAGCCGCGTGCTTCCAGAGAAACGAACCTTTAATATTATCGATCTGGGAAACAACTCCCGCAGATTTAATCTATGGCAATATCCCATTGATTGGAATCATGTGTTTGCCTCACCACACCTTTACCTCGAGCAGCGATACAAAGATGAATGGGATTATGAATTGGTAAACGATTACGAAATGCCTCCTGATATAAAAGAGCGATTTCTTAATTCCAGTGCTGAAGCCTTTATTGTTCGCGACCGCTACCTTATGGCCATTCGGAAGGGCAAAAAACCACAAACTGTTGTGGAAGAAAGTTTGGAAGACCACTTTGCCCGCATCAAAGACAATGCTTCTGATTTTGAAGAGGCTATAGAGTTATTTGAATTGCTGGGTGAAGAAATGAAATACCGCATGAAACAGTTGGGCAAATGCATTAACGCCAGTTCGAATCACACCGATTGGCAGGCCCAAACTTATGCCAGCAAACTCAGAAGACGTTTGATGACCTATTATGCCGAAAATGAATCCTGAGCGTTGGTATAAAATCAGCGGCTACCTCTCTTTAGTTTTCGGACTTACTGCTGCACTCAGTGTTTACAAAATTACGCTGGTGTATTATGGCATCCCGGTTGCATTCGTTGGATTTATTTTTTCAGGAATCAACATCTTTCTTCAAACCAAACACGAATTTGAACCGGGTAAATTTGCAAAAGGTTACCTCGGTATGTTTTTGAGTTCGTTGCCGTTAATTTTTTTAATGGTGATGATTTTTAAATTTAAACCCAGTTAATGCCTTTGCGCAATAAACCCTGAGTAGCCTCCTCTGCAGAGTTTTTTTCAGGAATAAAATTGTATTCCCAGCCGGCCGTTTTTGGGAGACTCATTAAAATCGATTCAATCCGACCATTAGTTTCTAAACCAAATTTGGTGCCTTTATCGTACACAAGATTAAATTCGGCATACCGCCCCCTGCGTAGCAATTGCCAGTGTTTGTTTTTTTCGTTAAAGGTTTTGTTTTTGTTTCTGTTGATGAGTTCAGTATACACAGGTGCAAAAGTAAGTCCAACCTCTTTCCAAAAGGCCAGGTTTTTATCGAAACTCATTCCACTACCTTCATTTAACCTATCAAAAAATATGCCGCCAATTCCTCTGGTTTCTTTGCGGTGAGAAATGTAAAAATACTCATCGGCCCAGTGCTTAAATTTTGTGTAATATTCTTCATGGTGCCGATCGCACACCGATTTCAAAGCTTCATGAAAAAAACGAGCATCTTCCTCAAAAATGTAATGCGGACTCAAATCAATTCCACCGCCTAACCAACGGGTACCGTTGTCCATTTCAAAATACCTTACGTTCATGTGAATGATGGGCACAAAAGGATTGA
>JALOMJ010000025.1 GCA_025455485.1 Bacteroidia bacterium
ATAGGTCGCTAACCTTTGACACTAAATGATTCACCCTGTTTCTTTCGGAAAACGGTTTACATAAAAAAACAAAAATTTAATTGAATACAAACTAAAGGAAACACTAAGATAAGCTACTCTGCGCGACTCTGTGGTTAGAATAAGTCGGCAGCGGCAGTTGGCAGTGGAGAACACAAAAACGGTATGGTGACAAGCAATACAAAGAATGCTTGATTAGCCTGGTTGTGAAACCTCGAACTTCAAACCTGAAACCCGGAACGCTTCACGCCTTGCGCACAAACTCCGACTTCAGGCCCATGGCCCCAAAACCTTCTATTTTGCAGCTGATGTTGTGATCGCCTTCCACCAGTTTGATGTTTTTAACCTTGGTGCCGGCCTTTACCGATTTGGAAGAACCTTTTACCGGCAAATCTTTAATTACCACAACCGAATCTCCATCCACCAACACATTGCCGTTTGAATCCTTCACCGTTTCCTCAGCCCCTGCACTGAGCGAAGTCGAAGTGTCAGCCTCACCCTTATCCTCAGCATTCCACTCGTAAAAACACTCGGGACAAACTGCAAGGGACCCGTTGAAATAAGTGTGTTCGCATTGGCATTTGGGGCATGGCGGTAAGTTGTGCATAAACCTGTGTTTTGAGGCGCAAATGTAAACTCTTATTTCCTGTACACAAGAATAAAAATATGCTAACGTTTTAAAAGCTTAAAGCCCATCTCCCGGCCTTGCCCCTGCATCATGGCCAGGTTGATCCAGAAAAAGGCAAACTGCTCCATCAAAGCAAACTTATCATTTCCGCCCACATCGTAACACTCGGCAAAACCGGCGTCAATTGCCAGTTGACGAACCAATGCTTTGGCATCCTTGTTGTCTCCCGCCATAAATAGGTCCAGGCTCTGCTCCCCATAACGCGTATTTTCCATGTTGTTAAAGCCGGTGGTGTTAAAACACTTCACTACAGTTTTGCTTTGTGTATTCGTTAGAATGGCTTCGGCTGTGGTGTTGTAACCTTGAGGGCCACGGCCCATCACAATATTCATGGCGTCTATAATGATTTTGCCAGAGGTATCGCCCAGACTTTTCACTACATCCACACAAGCGGGCGCCGGAGCAGCAATCAGAATGACCTCGCATTGTTCAACGGCATGAGGAATAGAGGTAAAGCGGTCTTCGCCGATTTGTGTGGCCAAAGTAATATTTTTGTCACTCAGCGGTAATCGCGCACCGATGATGACGGTGTGCCCGGCTTTTATCCATTTTTTGGCGAGGGCTCCGCCAACGTTACCGGAGCCGATGATGGCAATGTTCATTGGTATTTATTTTCTAAGGGTTTTAAATCGTAAATCTCACGTATCTCCATAAATTCTTTTTCCAGATCCAGCCCTGAATCCTTGAGTTTGCCGGTGCGCACATCAAAAATCCAGCCGTGAATTTGCGGGAAGCCGGTTTTGTACCAACTGCGTTGTACGTGATCTATCTTAATAATGTTCATGCATTGTTCCCTCACATTCAGTTCCACCAGGCGATCAAAAAGCTGCTGCTCGTCCTTGATGGCATCCAGTTCAGCCCGGTGCAAGCGGCGCACATCCCTTAAGGTTTGCAGCCAGCTGTTTAACTGACCCAAATCGCTGGGATGCAAGGCAGCTTTAACACCTCCGCATTCATAATGTCCGCAGATGATGATGTGTTTTACCTTTAGGTGTTCAATAGCGTATTGAATCACAGCGTTAATGTTGTTATCTGTTGGAATGACCTGATTGGCAATGTTGCGGTGGATAAATACCTCACCGGGATTAACACCCATCAGGTCCTCGGCCGTTACCCGGCTATCGCTGCAGCCGATGTATAAAAATTCAGGATGTTGACCTTTTGCCAGTTTTGTAAAATATTCCGGGTCGAGTTTTAGTTTTTCAGAGACCCATTTTTCGTTGTTGCGGAGTACGTTTTCGAACATCATAGCGTATCAGGATAAAATGTTGTTTTCTGCTTGTTTAGGTTGAATGCCGTGATGAACACCAAACATGTCCATCAAGTCAATTTCAATGTTTCGGGCAATGGCCGTAATAGGCACATCGTTGCTGCTGCCCTCAAAGGGGTTTTCAGACACTTCGCCAATACGTTCCATGGTGGTGAAGACCCAGCCGCTCAGAGCCGAAAAGGGAATGGTGAGCCACACCAGGTGATCGCCCAGTTTTTCGAATTCCTGCATCATGCCAAAAGGCAATAGGGCCACAAATATTTTAATAAACCAATTGTTTAGGCTGGCAAATTGACGTGGATAGGGAAAGTTTTTGATGCGTTCGCTGGCACCTTGCTGGTTGTATAGCTCTACAATAACGCGCTCCAATTCCATGTGCCTGAAATCTTCAATATAACCCAGCTCGAGTAATTCGCGCAAGTGCCGGCTTTGCAGGGCCAGAAGTTGTGCGGCTTTGTTCAGCTTGCCCTGAATCTCTTGCCACTCAGCTTCAGACAGGTATTTTTTCAGTTGTTCGTTAAGTTCCTGATTGTGTTCTTCCACCTGGAACCAGCGGTTGCGGTACTCGCGGTTATGGGCCAGGTGCATGCTTTCCCAGTTTCGGCTTTCGCGCAACTGAAACCTTAGGGCCGTGAGCCAGGCCAGGTGCCGCTTGATGAGCGCCAACTGAAGGGTCTTTAAGTCGGCATCACCCAGTGGCTGTTTGGCATGCCGGTTGCTGATAAAATCCTTACACATCACACCCCATCCCCGGCTGGCATTAACAATGGCGCCCCAGATGCGCCGGGCCTCCCAGGTGCGGTCGTAAGAGGCGTTGTTTTTAAAGCCCACCACAAAGGCCACGGCCGTGCCTAATAAGGCAATGGGCAACCAGGGCAGGCAGAGCCATTTCCAGTGAAAGACCTCGTAACACAGGGTTGGCACAAAGGCAATAACCAGCAGACTGGCTATGTCTCTTCTGGTCCAGAGAATGACTTCTTTAAAGGTGTAGCGTTTACCGGTATGCATAACAGTTCAAAACTAAAGGGAATAAACCCGCGATAAATGGTAAAGTTAAAATTTAATGCGATTGCTTCCGAGCCGAACAAAAGGCTTGTTTTTTGACATGTGCTTAGAAACTGTGAGGCCGTCTCGATGCGAGGTGCCTCATTGTTCTTTGTGCTGAACTAATCTTTGCACGAGCCGGCTCCTCAAGCCACTGGCTTGAAGCCCGTCGAAGGGACAGAATTCTATAATTTTATTGTCTCGTCAAGAAGCGCTGCGCGTTCTGGTGGGCAGAGCGCGTATCGAGACGATGCGGGTGTTTAATGACACGAAATCACTTCTCGATACGGCCCATTTCGGTTACACAGGGGCCTACTCGAAGTGACAAACAAGTAATGTCACGTCGAGCCTGCCTGCTGAAGCAATGGCCTGCGCTCCGGCGGGCAGGTAGCGCAACTAGGCTGGTGGGTTGAGCGCGTATCGAGACGTATTGGGTTTTCAAAAGCTTTCACTTCATCGGCACGAAATGCATCGAACAAACAACTCTGCGTCAAATCCAATTTTTCATATATTCGTTACATGAAACGTTTTTTATTCGCCCTTCAATTGTACTTGTCTCTTGTCTTGCAATCACAAACCAACATTTCCGGTAACCTCAGCGGCACGCTCACACTGGCCAACTCTCCTTACCTGGTGCAGGGCCACCTGATGATACAGCCCAACAACACGTTAGTGATACAGCCTGGCGTGGTGCTCGAATTTCAAAACCATTTTAAACTGAATGTCCAAGGTGTGCTGCGGGCCAAAGGCACGGCAAGCGATTCCATTATTTTTAAAATGAATCCCTCTCAGGCCAGTTTGGGCTGGTGGGGCATACGTTTTGAAATGACTCCATCGTCGCAGGACTCTTCCATACTCGAATACTGCAAAATCAGCGGGGGACGCGCTACCGGCAGTGGTGACGACCGCAATGGGGGCGGGCTGTTTATCAAAGGTTTCAGCAAAGTGCGCATGAGTCATTGCAGCCTGTTCGACAACCGGGCCGAGAACGGGGCGGGGATAGAATTGATGTACACCACGGCCATACTGGATCGCAACGATATTTCGTTTAACATCAACCACGGACCCAACGGCTCCATCTGCGGCGCCGGCATACACTGCGACACCATGGGCAATGCCCGCATCAGCAACAACAGCATCAGCCAAAACACCTTAAGCTTTGGCGGTTGGGGCGGAGGCATTGCCTGCACGGCTTCCTCGCCGATGATATTGAATAACAACATTCACCACAACCTCTCCAATCTCGAAGCCGGGGGCATTAACCTCAGGGGCAGCGGCACGCCCTACATTAGCGGTAACAGCATTTCGAACAACATCGCCGGTTCGGCAGGAGGCATACGCATTGTAGATTATTGTACACCCATCATTACTGGTAACAGCATCAAACAAAATTCGGTGGTGGCCGGCTCTTTTTCCCAGTCGTATGGCGGGGGCATTCTTATTAACGGCGCGGGCTATGTAGATGTTAATCACAACGAAATCTCCGAAAACTTTGCCAGCAATGGCGGGGGCGGCATCTGGATGTTGTTCACCGCTCCTTTGTCCATCACCGAAAACACCCTGCACGGCAACGTTAGCGGCACCAGCGGGGGTGCCGGGCACTTTATGGCTTCGCAGCCTTATCTGGTGAACAATGTGTTTTCGAACAACCGCGGCAGTGTGGGAGGGGCCATTCACGCGGTGCAAAACTCTTCGGCTTCTTTGTACGCGGGCAATTTGTTTGTGAACAACACGTCAGTAGAGAACGGAGGGGCCTTGTATCTCGAAAATTCCTCGCCCCGTATCGTCAATTGTACTTTTGCCAATAACCTGGCCAACACCCTGCCTTCTTACACCACGTATTTGTATGGGGGAGGAGCTGTGTTTTGCACAGCCGTGAGCAATGCCAGTTTTAACAACTGCCTCTTTTGGGGCAACCGGGCCAATAGTTTGAACGGACATCAGATTTACCTGGAAGACAATGCCAGCGACCCGCCGATTAATTACAGCAACCTGGAGGGCGGACTCAACGACATTTACACCAACGGTTCTGTGTATTCGGGCAGCTTCAGCAACAATTTGTTTTCTAATCCCCTCTTTGCGGCCCCCAGCACAAGCGCGGGCACAAGCTTCAGCACTTCGGCATCGGGCTGGTCATTGCAATTGACATCACCGGGCACTAACAGCGGTCGGCCCGACACCACAGGTTTGTGTTTGCCTTATAGCGACCTGGCCGGCTTACTGCGCGTAAAAGCTGTGGTAGACCGCGGGGCCTTTGAGAGCGGAATCTGCGGCAATTTTATACCCAATGCGGGTCTGGTGATTAGCCCTCCAAGCATTATGGTAACCTCTCCCGGCAACAACATTCATTGGATCGAGTGCAGCACCATGGATTCAATACCCGGTGCCAGCGGCCCTGTTTACACGCCGACGGTAAACGGCAGTTACGGGGTGGTGATGCAACAATTTGGCTGCACGGGCATCAGCGCCTGCATCAGTATCATGAATGTGAGCATAAAGGAAGAGCAGGAGGATATGCTCTTGGTTTACCCCAACCCCGCCACGAACCAACTAAATGTGAAAGGCGCAAAGGCAAACAGCGGTGTTCGTATTTACAATACGTCCGGGGTTTTGGTGCTGAGCCAAAACCTAGAAGATCAGCAAAGCATAGATGTTTCATCCCTGCCAAAAGGTTTGTACTTATTGGTGCTGGAGATGGAAGGAGGAAGCAGGACAAAGAGGGTGGTGGTGGAGTAATTCATAGAAAATTAAATCCGCATAGTTGAATCGGCCTTAGTTCAATTGAAGAGCAAGGTATCGATACGGGCTTATGGTATTTCTTTTTACCTTCAATCATAAATTAAAACTCATGGAAGAGGATGGTTTCGATTTCAGCGAAGAAGAAAACGAGGGGTATGAAAAAGAAATGCGCAAAGAAAACGAGAAGCTGCAAAAACACCCGCTTTTAAAGCAGGCTAAGGAAGTGCTGGCCATAGTAGATGCTTTGCTGGACACCTGTAGCGATGAAACGAGAGAAGTTTATGGAAGCACCCTCCGCGAATCGGCCATGATTGTTGTGGCCAAATTACACGCCGGACTGGCTTCCGATAATTATGCACTTTGCATGCAAAAAGCAGCCATCATCCGGGAGCATGGGGAGTATTTAAGACTTTCGAACCACCTGCTGAGCGCTTCAGGGGCCTTTGATGAAAAATATGTTGCCATGTTTCGGCAGGAAATGGAAACCTTTCGCCTGCTTTTTAAAGACTGGGCCAAAGAAATTCAGCAAATGGAAAATGATCTGGAAGATGAGTGGGGATTGTTTTTGAAATGAACCGAAAAAAATGCGGGGACTCAGGATTTTTCAAGCTCAATTAGATATGGAGGGGGGAAGTAGGGCGAAGAAGGTGGTGGGGTAAGACGCGCCAAAAATAATTTTGTTTACTACCCAGTTTAATGTTCACTATGCCCTGGTGAAACTCTAAAAAAACACAAATTAAACGGTAACGAAATTGTGAAGAGCTACAAACTTAAAAGATTTCAAGCTCGGGTATGCATATTTCCATCCAACCAAGACCTTCGTTTATCCCGTTTATAAACGCGTCTTTTTCTTTTAAAGAGTTAAATGTGTATTCTTTAACATTTAAAAGTTTTTCTTCTTTTGTGAGTGGCTGAGAAGAATGCAACTTCAGAACTTGTTCTTTGCCAAAAACGATCTTAATAGTATGTTTCATGAGATTTGGATATTAATTTATTAAAAAAATTTGGCCTATAAGCACTATATTTTATCCTACTCTTAGTTTTGCTGCGTTATTCCATAGAAAGTGGGGCATTGGCTCGCTCAATTCCCACTTAATATTCATTGGTTTAGCACCATAGTGTTCTCGCAGATTACCTTCTCCTAAAAACACATATCCCATAGTGTTTCCATACTCATCTTTTGACTTTTCTCTTACGAATAAGAGAATTCTCTTATTATTTTCTTCATGTTTTATATATGAAAGACCTTTTGGTGTTTCGGGCCCTGCTGAATTTTGACTCTGCCAATGAAATAGGGATTCATTAATGGCATAATCATCATACATAGTTGTAGGGGAGAAGTTCTCCTCAGATTTAATAAGGTTAATAAACAATAATTCAGTATTTAAAGTCGTGTTCTCAACTACGCCCTCTCTGCTTGATGACTTTCTTTCAAATGTGCTTAGCCCAAAAGCTGCCAAAATCTGATCCCTTGTGTAGCGGGCGTGAACTCTTAAAGGTTGATTATATGGCAAACTAATGTCAATCTCTTTAAAGCCAATTTGGTCTATTAAGATCTCAAGCACTTCAATAATTTCTTCAACCAAGACCTTGTTCTTTGCAATTGCCTGAATACTTGCATCTAGTGATTCAAAACCTGCGGTTTTTTGCCAAACATCGTAATGAAGCATTAATAGCATGGTTTTTTCCACTTGGTCGAATTCAGCCATCTTCACGTGAAAATTTACCTTAGCAAGCCTTAGAATAAATCTAAAATAGCTCGTTGAGCTTGTAGAAAGCCACTTATTGGAAATGGCGGAAAAAAGTTCGTTTTCATTAATGCTTTCAAAGTTATCAATCACCCCAGCGTTTTGACAAAGACGTTTCCATCCGTAGAATCTATATTTGTAAATAAATTGTATTGGGATATTGTAAAAGCTTAAAAAGTTTTTGAGATTAAGAGGTAGAGTTGTCTGATGCTTAAAGTTTCTGATTTTATTAATAATTTGAGTGCGACCGAGCGAAGTAGCAGCCTTTATGTTATCGAGAATAATTTCTTTAGCTTTCTTTTCTAAAATGATTGAACAGCCAAGTGGTAAATGAGGGAAGTTGTCTTCTATTTCCTTGCCTACAGAAGTTGCGGTTCTCCCAATAAGCGCTCTGAATTTATTTTCAAAATTATACTCTAGTCTGGCATTGCCAACGAAGTCTAATACAGTTAAACAGTCTTTACCATCAGCAAGTCTTAACCCTCTTCCTAATTGCTGCAAGAAAATAGTCAAACTTTCTGTAGGTCTTAAAAAGAGCACAGTATCAATCTCTGGAATATCAATCCCCTCATTGAAAACATCCACCACGAACAAATAATTAATCTCTTTTTTTTGTAGTTGGCTTCTTGCAATATCTCTGTTTTGTATGTTTAAACTGGTAAGATAGTCTGCACGAAATCCAACTAAAGCAAATTTCTCTGCCATGAATTTTGCATGCTCTATAGAAACACAAAACCCAATCGCTCTAACATCAGTTTTATCTTTTGTATATTTCTCTAATGCATTTATAATTTCTCTAACTCTCCTATCATTAGCGGTGTATATATTGGTCAACTCGCTAACAACATATTTACCACGTACCCATGTAGCATTCGATAAATCGATACTATCGGAGACACCAAAATATTGGAAAGGGCAAAGCAGCTTTCGATTTAAGGCTTCAGGCAGTCTTATCTCTGCCGCAACTCGATTATGAAAGTCTTCTTGAATATTACCACCATCCATTCTTTCAGGTGTTGCAGTTAAGCCTAAAAGAACTTTTGGTTTGAAGTAATTGATAATACTTCGGTAACTATTAGCGGTTAAGTGATGGCACTCATCAATCACGATATAATCAAAGTACTCAGGAGATAAATTTAAACTTTCAAGTCTGTTGTTTAAGGTTTGAATAGAAGCAAAAACATACTCATAACTCATAGGTTCTATTCCGTCCACCCATAACTCACCAAAGTTATTGTCCCTCAGTATTCCTCTATATGCAAATAAAGATTGTGAAAGGATCTCTTTTCGATGCGCTAAAAACAAGAGCTTGGAGGACTTATGGTTCAGTTTAAAGTTTTTGTAATCAAACGCAGATATCACTGTTTTTCCTGTACCTGTTGCTGCTACAACTAAATTTCTGTTTCTATTATGTACCGTTCTTTCAACGTCAAGTTTTTCTAAAATTTCTAATTGGAATGGATAAGGTTTAATATCAAAAAATGAAAGGTTCATTTCAGATGTCTTAGATATTTTACCATTGCTTAATGAGTTAATTAGTTTCTCTTTATGGATGGAATCATCAAAAGCCTCAAAATCATCGCTTTGCCAATAAGAGTCGAAAGTCTTTTGAAATTTATCAATGATTTGGCTTACTTCTTTAGTGGTTATTTTAACGTTCCATTCTAAACCATCAGTTAGAGCAGATCGAGAAAAATTTGAAGATCCTATGTAGCCGGTATGAAAACCTGTGTTCCTGAAAAACAAGTAAGCTTTTGCGTGAAGTCTTTCATTTCCGGTATTGTAAGATATTTTCACATCAGTGTTTTCCAATTTAGAGAGCAATTGAATGGCCTTGTAATCAGAAGCCCCCATGTATGTTGTAGTTAATACCCTCAGCTTCCCCCCTCTTTGCGTAAAGTCTTTCAATTCTCTTTCAAGAATGATAATTCCTTTGAATTTTATAAAAGAAACCAATAAGTCAATTCTATCAGCAGATAAAATTTCTTTTCTGAGTTCACTTTCGAGAGACAATCCCACATTTCCTCCAGTAAATAGTTCACTATGAGTTAGTCTTGTATATGGTGTTATTTCTTTTAAATGAAGGTTAAAGTCTGAAAAATGAGCGTCTACTCTTGTAAAAACCGCTTTTAAAATTTCACCTTCAACTTCTACAAGATCGTTGTTAAATTCTTCTCTTCGAAGTTCTTCCTTTAAAAATCGTATGATTTTATTGGCAATTTCAATTTGTAGATCAATCTGTTTTTCTCCTTTTACATATTCTAAAGCATGCTTAATAGTTTGTGATAGGTGCTTTGCTAAAATGTTTGAAGCCTCCTCTTTATCAATCTTAGTCTTATTAATTAAGTAAGCTGTTTTGTCAAGCTCATTGATTTTTTGAGCAACCAATTTTGTGACAAGTTCTTCATAAATACCTTGATTCATAGAGTTTTTAATTTCATTACAATTGGCATGTCAGCATCTGCCCAATCCAACCCAATTAAATTCGCCTTATCTAACCATTTGAAGTCAATATGTTCAGTCAAAATTAAGTTTGGGTTTCTTACACTACACAAATAACTATGCATTGTAATATGAAAGTCTGGATATTGATGCTCCACAGTGAAAAACTCTTGGTCAATATAAATCTCCATCTCTAGCTCTTCCATAATTTCCCTTTTAATTGCGTCTTCTTTGGATTCGCCAATTTCAATTTTACCACCAGGGAATTCATATTTTTTCGAAATGTATGCCAACTTGCTTTCTTTTCTCTGCAAGCACAATATTTTATTTTGATAGATAATTATTGCTGCTACTACTTCGATTTTTTTCATCTATTATCAATCTAATTTCAAATCAATAAGATAGTTTTCCAAATGGTTCTCATCTTCGAAATAGATATTCGGTTCAAAATTCTTTTCAAAAAAGTTTCTTAATTGACTTCGGTTTCAAATATTCTATAAGTTAAACCTTGGTAGTTATATACAAAAAGCATTTTTTGCATTCTTTTATTTCTTAAAAGAATTGTTTCAATAGTCCTGTTAGATCTTAAATAAAAGACATCGACGGCGGTGAAGGAATTCATAATATATAATTAAGAGGCGATTAAAAAGACAAATTGTTTACGACTATTCGTTAAACACTTTCATACTCCCCCTTCACAAAATCCATCAGTTCTTTAATGTAGGCCGGAGAAAAATCGAATTTAATGCCGGCAGCGGCGTAGACTTCGGGGATGGATTTGGTGTAGCCCAGGGCAAGCGCGGCTTTGTATTGCTCCACGGCTTTTTTGGGATCTTTTTTATAATTGCGCCACACGGCAATGGCACCCAATTGAGCAAAGCCGTATTCAATGTAATAAAAGGGCACTTCGTACAAATGCAATTGCACCTGCCATCGGCGGGCCAAATGGTTTTCGCAGCCCCTGTAATCAATTACCGAGGAGCCAAAATCTTTCATAATGTTTTTCCACTCGGTATAACGGTCTTCAACCGTATGCTCTGGGTGAGTGTAAATCCAATGCTGAAATTTATCAATAGCTGCAATCCAGGGCAGGGCATCAATCACACTTTCCAGCTGCTGGCGTTTGGCGCGGCGCAGTTCTTCTTTGTCAGCAAAAAACACTTCCCAGTGTTCCATGCTCATTAACTCCATGCTCATGCTGGCGAGCTCGGCAATTTCGCTGGGTGGGCTTTTAAATTCCACCAACTCCAAATCAAAATCCAAAAAGCTGTGTATGGCATGCCCGCCCTCGTGCACCATGGTTACCAAATCGCGGTGCAAACCCACCGAGTTCATAAAAATAAAGGGCACATTGGTTTCGTAAAGCGGGTATTGGTAACCTCCGGGAGCCTTGCCAATGCGGCTTTCCAAATCGAGGCGATTCATTTTGTGCATGGTGGCCACACAGTCACCAAAAAAAGGATCGAGTCGGTTAAAACAGGCAATGGTTTTATCAATGAGCTCCTGCGCGCTTTGAAAAGGTTTTAATGGGGGCAGCCCTTCTTCGTCCACCGAGGTATCCCAGGGACGGTAATCTTCCAACTTTAATTTGGCTTTGCGCCGTTTGTCGTGTTCATCCACCAAAGGCACGGCGTGTTGTTTTACCGATTCGTGAAAGTTTAAACAATCTTGCACGCTGTAATCAAATCGGGCCAACTGCTGGTGTTTAAAATCGCGGTAATTTTTAAAACCCGTGTTGAGGGCCACCTGCTGCCGCAATTTTACGAGTTGATTGAATAAATCGTTGAGGGCCGTTTCGTCCTGAGCGCGCCGGGTTTGCACTTTGTCGTATACGGTTTTGCGCACCTCGCGGTTGAGGTCTTTTAAAAACACCCCGGCTTTTTGCAGGGTGATGGTTTCCCCATTGTGTTCAATGCTTTGGGCCCCGCTGATTTCTCCGAACTTTTGTTCGAGCTCCTGTAACTGTGTGTTTAAAGGAATGTTTTTTTCGCGAAACAAATCAATGCTGTTTTTAATGCCGCGCAGGTAAATGGGGTAACCTTGTTTTTTTAATTGCTCCTTAAAGGGCGAGGCCATGAGTTTTTCGTTGAGGCGATTGCTGATGGGCGCCATTTTGGGTTCGATGTTTTGAACAAAGTCGTTGTAGCTGTCGCGCAGGGCGGTATTATTGGTGTCGCAAGTCATTTTAATGTAACGCCAGGCCATGTCCTCACTCACCACCGCGCCCAGCTCATTATAATCGAGCAGCCATTTGTACAGTTCATCAAATGAATGGATGGGGCGTTTTTCGAGTTCATCAAAATAGGTTTGAAGTAGCTCCCAGGTGCTGACTTTAAATTCGGGTTTTACGTAGTGGCGTTTCATAAGTGTAATGCTTAAACGAATGTAGGGATTTGAAAGGATTTGGGAAACACCCGGGCTTCATTCAAAAACAAGTATTTGGGCGCATCGCCTGCCCGCAAAGGTATACATAGGAGCGGGCAGGCGACCGGGCTGCTACAGGCTTCGCTTCGCTCCGGCTTTTTGGCTGCTTGCTCCTAAAGTCGCAAAGCCAAAAGAGCCAAGCCTTTCGCATCCCTTGCGCAAACCTGGACCGTAAACCATCGGAAAAATCCAGATTTCTTTAAAAATGAAGGTTTATTATTTGGGCGCATCTTTCGCCGGCCGGAAAACACATGGGAGCCGGCTCAGAATCGGGCAGCCACAGGCTACGTTTCCAGCCTTCCCTGCCTGCCCTTCGGCAGTTCAGGCAGGCGGTCAGGCAGCAAGGGGATCAGGTTCTTCTGCATCCGGTCCGGATAAATTCCGAATCCTTTACATCTTATGAGTGGAATAAAACACTTCCGTTCCCGTAACCGTTCGTTTCATAAACGATACAATTTATTTTTTACCGGTAGAATGTTGTGAAAAGGCTTTGTTGTAATACACGCGTTTCTGACCGGTGAGTACATTATTGCAATGCAGGGCCATTTTAATTTCGCTGAGGTGCAATTGGTGACTGCTATTGATGTAGCGCAACACCTGATGTTCTAAAATGGACCAGTACAAATTGTTTTGGATGGGTCCGTTTAAGGGGTTTTTATCGGAACTGTTTTTTTCAAAAAAGTGTATGCTGTTGCAAATGGAGAGGTAAACGGCTTCGCGGCCTTTAAACACATTATCGCGGTGTTTGGAAAGGATGTCTAAAATCAGGTCTTGTTTTTTGTTGCCCAGGTTGTCGTACTCCACAAAGAGTTTGTAGTTTTCTTCGGGTGGGGGGGCGAACAAACTCCAGCTTTGCTGAAAGTAAGGGTAGGCATAATAATCGGACCAGTACTGCACGCGTTTTTTTTCGCCTTTGAGGGGCAGGGCGTGGATGAGCAGCAGGCTGAAATGAAAAATGAGAAAGAGGCCGGCGCCCAGAAATAAAAATGTTTTTAGGCCTTGTTTCATACACGAAATATAAGGAAAAGCTTGGCTTGTGAAAAAAGCCACAAATTACTCGGATTCTTTTGCGGTAGGGATGCGTAAGGCTTGGTTCTTTTGCCCCTCAATTGAAGAAAAGTGGGCAAAAAACAGCGTCATTGCGAGGCGATTTAGGAAAAGGACTTGGCGCCGAAGCAATCTGTTTAGCTCTTTTAAGTAACAAACACATTTTCTAATTTTGGATTAATTCAGCATACATGGTTCGCGGCGGTGCAGTATATATCATGACCAATAAAAATAACACCACGCTATATACTGGTGTTAGCTCTAATTTGAGAAAAAGAGTGTATGAACACAAAACACATAAAGATCCAGAATCATTTACTGCCAGATACAAGCTGCATAAACTAGTTTATTATGAAGGCTTTTCATTTATTCATGAAGCCATTTATAGAGAAAAGCAAATAAAAGCAGGTTCTCGCCAAAAGAAATTGGACCTTATTAATGGGATGAATCCAGAATGGAGAGACCTCTTTGAGGAACTATGATTTTCGCGAGATTGCAGAGCGCTTGGCTAACCGTTCGCGTCATTGCGAGGCGATTAAGGAGAAGGACCAGGCGCCGAAGCAATCTGTTTTGAGAACTTTAAAACTACGCAGAGATTGCTTCACAAAACCATCTGGCTGTCACAGGGTTTTGTTCGCAATGACGCGCACCCCTTAATTCGCAATGAAGAGTACTTTTAAAGCAAAGCCCTAAACAACAAGAAGAGACTACCGGAAAGTATAATAGTCACAGGCAGAGTAAGCAACCAGGTTAAAGCAATGGTTTTGACGGTGCCTTTCTGAAGGTTTTTTAATCCTTTTTTGGCTACCATGGAACCCGCAATGCCCGAGGAGAGCATGTGGGTGGTGCTTACGGGTACGCCTTTCCAGCTGGCCAGACCAATGCCGAGTGAAGCCACAATTTCGGCGCTGGCACCTTGTGCGTAGCTCATGTGTTGTTTACCGATTTTTTCGCCCACGGTTTTTACAATGCGTTTCCAGCCCACCATGGTGCCTAAACCTAAACATACAGAGATGAGAATGATGACCCAGGAAGGGGCGTATTCGAATAATTTTTTGGTGGATTTAATTTCGGTTTTGAGTTTTTTGATTTCGTTTAAACTTAGGCTAAGGTTATCTCCTGCAATAATTTTTTCGGAGTGTTTGGTAATTTTGATTAGGTCTTTCCTCAAATGAAAACGCTCTGCCAGGGGAATTTCGCTGGCGGAGAATTTTCCGGCTACTTTCGTTTCAAAATCCTTGGAAAAACTGAGAATGTCGGCGTGCATCTTTTTTTCCTTGGCGGAGAGCACATTGGTATCGGCCTTCATCATTAGGTTTTCGATTTGGCGGACACTGGCTGAAGAGCCCTGAAGGTTGATGGAAGTGTCGAGGGAAAACTGTCCCGGGAGCACGGCAATAAGAATCATCATTAATAAACCTACGCCTTTTTGCCCGTCGTTTTGACCATGGAAAAAGCTTACCAGACCGCAGGTGGTCCAAAGTAGCATGCGGATCCAGATGGGGGGTTTTTTTCCGGGGATGGGTTCTTTGTAGATGGTTTCATTTTTCACGAGCCGTTTAAAGAAAAACATGACGATTATAGCCACTGAAAAGCCCATGAGCGGGGATAAAAGCAAGGCCAGGCCGGTGTCTTTGGCTTTATCCCAATTAACGGCGCTTAAGCCATAATCACCGGGCAAAAAATTGAATGCCAAACCAATGCCCAGTATGGAGCCAATGATGGTGTGCGAGCTGGAGGAAGGGATGCCAAAATACCAGGTGCCAAAATTCCAGATGATGGCACTAAGCAAGAGGGCCATAATCATGGCAATGCCGTGGTAGGGGTTGGCGTCAACCAAAACATCAATGGGTAATAAATTAACAATGCCCATGGCCACGGCAATGCCCCCAAACATAACTCCTGTGAAGTTTAACAAACCGCTGAAAATAACAGCCACGGTGGGTTTCATGGAATTGGTGTAAATAACGGTGGCCACGGCATTGGCAGAATCGTGAAAGCCGTTGATAAACTCAAAAAAACAAGCCAGAACGATACATATAATGAGAAAAACGGTGAGGGTAGTGTCTAATCCGAACATTCAAAAAAATTTTTACAAAAGTAGAAGAATCAGGCAGGCAAGTGTTAAATAATTGTTACCGATTAAAAATTGATTTGTGCCTGTAAGCGAAGCAGGTTTCCGTACTGCTGGTTCACTGGTTTTACTCCGTCTTCGAAGCGCCGGCTGGATAAGGTGTACATGGCTACAAATTCAAAGGTTTTGCCGGGCTGCCATTCCACACCGATTTCGTTTTCCTGAACGGTGTAACTTCTGGCATCGCGCTCGTGTTTTTTGCCGCCATCGTAATACTGAAGCCTGATGAAAGGGAACAAAATGTGGTTTTTAATGTGCAGCATGTAATTCAGTGTAATGTATCCGCCTTGAAGAAACTGTTCTTCAATGGCGTTGGTTTGTGGGTTGTATTCGGGTCCGATGCCAATGTTGTATTCGGTCATAATACCAAAGGGCTTGGGGTAAAGAATAAAGCTGCCGGCCACGCGCTGGTCGAGATAATTGAGATCGGCCTTTGCAGACACCCCTTTGGTAATTTGATCGGGTGCCACCACAAAGTTACCGGTATAGGCCTGAAGACCGGGTTCAATAATTTGGTTTTTGACGCGAAAGGGATAACAGATTCGTGCCGCCACATGCACCTCTTTGTTTAATTCAGGCCTGTTGGCAGTTTGTCCGTTATAGGCACCCAAGCCAATCAGACCGTAATCGCCAGAGCCTTTGAAGCCATCGCGCACCAATTCAGAGAACAAGGCTCTGATTTTACTTGGGGCCCAATAAATAAAGACGCCGATATCGCGCTCATTACTTACGGCTGAATTTAATGCATCATTTCTATCCAAAGGCAAACGGTTTTGGCTGGACTGCATATTTTCAAAGCCATAGGGCACTTTGCTCTGTCCAACGCGAACTCTTAATTCGTTCTTAGCATCCAGACCAATGTCAAAGTAGGCATCGCGAATTTGAGCAAAATGCAAGCCGGTGGCTGAGGCAGAGCTGGCAAAATCGGGCTGTATATAAAAATACACCTGTTTGCTGATTTGTCCGAAAAAGATGATTCGGATCCGACGGAAGAAAAAGCCACCGTTGCCTCCCCAACTTCTGTCGCACTGTTCGCAACTTAGGTTTTCGTTGGTTTCTAAAAGGCGGTTGTAGCGGGCTTGAGCGTATCCACGAATGGAGAAGGATTCGTACCAGGTTTTTTTCTTTTCTTCGGTTTTTGGTAAAGTATCGGTAACCTTGAAGAGTTCAGTTTGTCTTAGTTCTGTTATTTCTGAATATGGTACATTCACGAAGCTGCTATCGGCCCAAACAGCATTTGTAAAATTAAATAGGGCAAAAAGGAGGCAAAGTAAATTTAAAGGCAACTTCATTTTAATTCAGTGTTAATTGGCCGCGAAATAAGCCTTTAAGAATGAATTTAACCGCTCCTTAACGTTACGGAATTGTTAAATGTAAAGTTATTGTGAAGAAAAGCGGAATTCTGTTGAATTTTAAAAAGCCACGAATTGCACAGATTCCACTAAGAGAGGCAGTATTACACGAATGGTTTGAAGTTCTTCAGCGGGTTCAGGGCAAGCTTTTGACTTTGTAAAAAAGCCACGATTCCTCCCGATTATTCGGGAGCTATCGGGTTAAAAAGATTACACGAATGAAGCTAAAAAATATGGAGCTGTCATGAAGCGAAGCACTAGCTTCTGCTTTATGACTACCCACCACCAACTGCCTAATTTTAACCACAGAGGGCGCAGAGTTCTTCACTGAGTATCACAGAGGAAGATTTCTAATAACTGATTTCTAATGGGTAACTTCCGCAAATCTAATGGGGTCATGAGGCGAAGCGCTAGCTTCTGCTTTATGACTCCCGACTGTAAACTGCCTTCTCTTTACTTCTTGAGGCTGTCTCTGATCTCCATCAACAGTTTTTCTGAAGTGCTTGGCTCCGGCGGTGGTGCGGGCACTTTTGCTGCATCTTCTTTCTTTTGTGCGGTATTGATGGCCTTAATTACCATAAACAAAGCAAATGCTACAATAACAAAAGAAATACAGGTGGATAAAAAATTACCGTATTTGATGGCCGTGCCGGGTATGGCAAGGTCGGCCAGATTGGTAAGGTTGGCTGCTTTTAAAGCAGGGGTTAACACGGTTGGTGTAATAATGTCTTCAACCAAAGAGTTAATAATTTTGCTGAAGGCTCCGCCAATAACAACACCCACGGCAAGGTCGATGACGTTGCCACGAATGGCAAACGCTTTAAATTCCTGAATCATTCCCATAAAAAAAGAGTTTTAATTTGCCGTTAAGGTAGAAAAATTTTGAAAGAAGAAACGGGGTCACTTTTCCGGGCTTCTTGTTCCTTGTTCCGGGCTTTGTTCCTTCATAGGCATCAGGTACTTTTGACTGAGGTCTAACGAACAGCGTCTAAATTCTAATTGGTATCCAATACTTTCAGCAATTCATCGAGCTTAGGCGTTAGAATAATTTCCGTTCTTCTGTTTTTCTTTCTGGCCTCAGGGGTTTTGGCATTCTCAAGTGGCACAAACTCTGCTCTGCCGCAGGCATTAATTCTTCTTGGATCTATTTTTGCGCTGGCCAGCATAATTTTTGTAACCGAGGTGGCCCTCATCACGCTTAAATCCCAGTTGTCCTTTATCTCCCCGGTTCCCCGCATGGGCACATCGTCGGTATGACCTTCCACCATCACATTAATATCAGGATTTTGTTCCAGCACTTTGGCTACATTTTTCAAAGCTTCGGCACCCTTTGGTTCTACACTGATTTTGCCCGATGCAAATAATAAACTTTCATCTAAACTCACGTAAACTTTACCATTGCGCTGAGTAATGGTTAGGCCTTTGTTTTCAAAATTAAACAATGCGTCACTGAGTATTTTTTTCAATCTGGCCGCCGCTTCGTCTTTATTTTTGAGTAAAGTTTCCAGTTCGCTTACCCTGGCTTCGCGTTTTTGGAGTTCAGTATTCAGGTTGTCGAGTTCCACGCGTTGGGCATTTAGTCGTGTTTCGAGCGCACGCAGGGTATCTTGTTTTTTCAATAGCTCTTCGCGGGTGAGTTGCAAATCGCCGCTTAACTTGGCATTGTCTTTATCGTTACCAAGCATGATTTTGTTCATGCGTTCCATCAACTGATCGTTGAGCAAATTCATTTTCTCGTACTTGGCTGTTAGGGCCCTGTGCGAGCTGCCATTGATGGCCGTGTCGCGTTTTAAATTTTCAATTGTTTTTTGGTCTTTTTGCAACTGATCTTTCACCTCTGCTAAATTGGCGCTGTAACTTTCGGCCTCCTTCTTTAACACATCGCGTTCGGTTTCGCAGGTTTTTAATTTCGATTTTGATTCTTCAAGCAAACGCTCGGGCACACAGGAGGTGGCAAAGGCCAAAGCAACAAAAAGTAAACATTGAATTTTCTTCATGCTTAAAAGTATCAAATACCTGAGCCTGCCGGTTATAATTCAAAACAGGTTTTCAACAAGGAAATTAACTGAAATCAAAAGTCAATTGTTAAGCGCGTGGATCTTAAATAGTGTGATTACATTTGCGGTTAAATTTATACCATGTCGCTATCCCAATTACCACAAAATCATCAAAATTTTCAAAGCTACCTCGAGTTTACCCAACGCCTCGTAGAAGCAGGTAAAAGCAGCGGCGCAGAGCAAAGCGAAGCCAACATTGCCTATACAAAATTAAACTATCAGCGTATGCAACGCATTGCAAAAACGCAGGCGATTGCATCGGATATTCAACACACACTTCAAAACATCAGGCGCAAGCTGGATTGGTGGGTTATTACCGAAACCTGGTGTGGCGATGCAGCACAGAGTTTGCCGATTATAGCCAGATTAGCTGAACTCAATTCAAATATTACCCTGAAAATTATTTTAAGGGATGAGCATCCTGAATGGATGAACCGCTACTTAACCAATGGTTCAAGGGCAATTCCAAAATTGGTGCTAATGGATGCGCTTTCGGGTGAAGAATATGGTGTATGGGGCCCCCGACCGGCCGAGGCACAAAAAATAGCCGTTGAATTAACCCAAAAAGGCCTTGATAAGGAAACGAAAGGATTGACCATACAAAAATGGTACAATGAGGATAAAGGGCTGAGCATACAAAACGAATTGAATGCGCTTTTGCAGCGTATACCTTAGTTAGTCACGCCATGTTGCATAAAACGCTGGGACTTTATAAAACTTCTTTCAGCGGACTTTCGCGCGAAGTTTGGCTCTTGTCGCTTATCATGCTGGTAAACCGCAGTGGCACCATGGTGTTGCCGTTTCTTACACTTTACCTTACCGGCCCAGACATGAAGCGAAGTTTAGGCGATGCCGGTCTGGTAATGGCTTTGTTTGGCCTTGGATCGGTGGCAGGGGCTTTCTTCGGTGGCAAACTCACTGATAAAAGCGGGTTTTATAAGGTACAATTGTTCAGTTTATTTTTCGGTGGCATTTTATTTATGGTTCTGGGCCAAATTGCATCTTACCCGCTTATCTGCGCATTTACATTTTTATTGAGCTTAGTGAATGAAGCGTTTCGTCCGGCTAATTCCAGCGCCATTGCTTTTTATAGCCATAGTAAAAACCGCACCCGGTCTTATTCACTAAACCGTTTGTCGATTAATTTGGGCTGGGCGGTGGGCGCTTCTTTGGGGGGATTTGTAGCCGCATTCGATTATGAACTATTGTTTTGGATTGATGGTTTAACCAATGTGTTTGCCGCCGTTTTATTTTATGTGTTGTTTCGGAACACCGGGGTTAAAACCAAAACTATGTCTTTGGAGGAGGTATCAGAAAAACCTCGTTCGGCTTACAGAGATAACTATTATCTGGTGTTTCTTGTTCTGGTTAGTTTATTTGCCATGGGGTTTTTTCAGCTTTTTACCACAGTGCCGAATTACCTGCGCGATGAGCTTCAGCTCAACGAACCATTCATTGGGGGCATCATGGCCATCAACGGCCTCATCATTGTGTTCGTTGAAATGGTTTTGATTTACCATCTCGAAAAAAAGAACAAAAACCTGGAGTTTATCATCTTTGGCCTAATTCTCTGTGCATCGGCCTTCCCTGTGGTATTACTGCCAGGTCCGGCAAAGCTTATGGCCATCGGCATGATAATCTTAATGACCCTTGGCGAAATTATCACCATGCCGTTTATGAACACCTACTGGACCTTACGAAGCAACGAAAGTAATCGTGGGCAATATGCCGCACTTTACACCATGGCCTGGGGCATTTCTCAGGTGGTGGGCCCTTATGTTTCTGCAAAAGTGGTAGAAAACTTCAATTTTCAGGTTCTTTACCTTGGCATGGCCTTGGTGTTTCTGCTATGTGCTCTCGGCTTTCGGTTTCTTAAAAACGAGAGCGTATTAAGTTAAGTGCCAAAATCTTCTTTTGTGGAACACTGTTAAAAGCTTTTAGGCGTGGAACTTTTCTGTTTTAAATTTGGTACAAATTCACTAATATTACTCTTCTGAATTAAAAAAATAATTGAATGAAAAAATGTGTATCACTTCTGTTGGTTTTTTTTCTGAGCATAGAATTTGTTGCTCAAAATTGGGTAGACAAAATGCAAAAAACTGATGGCAATTTTTATGAAATAAAGGCTGATTTTGAAGCCTATTGGGCGGGTAAGGACGAAACAGAAAAGGGCAAGGGGTACAAGGTGTTTAAGCGCTGGGAGAATTTTGTGGAAAGGCGAGTGTACCCCAGTGGAGACTTATCCTTATTGAATTTAACGGCAAAAAACTATCAGGATTTTTTAGCAAACTATACTCCATCAAATCCTCCGGTAAACAATGGTGGCGGCAAAGGCATTGGCGGTAACAACCAAATTGCTTCAGCCACATTTACCGCAATGGGGCCCTTTGGCGCTATGGCCGGAAACGCTGGGGGGCAGTTTTTAAAATCAGGTCGCTTGAATTTTGTTACCCTTCACCCTGCAGGCTCTAACACCTTGTGGGTGGGCGCCCCTGCTGGTGGCCTCTGGAAAAGCACCGACGGTGGCACCAATTGGACCACCAACACCGATCAGCTAAGCGTTAACGGATGTTCGGATTTGGCCATTGACCCTACAAATTACAACATCATGTATCTGGCCACCGGGGATGGCAATGCAGGCGACACCAGAAGCATTGGCGTTTTAAAATCCATTAACGGAGGCGCTACCTGGAGTGTTACCGGATTAACCAACCCTGTGACCAATAATTTTTTAATTCGCCGGCTAATCATCAATCCCACAAATACCCAAATACTTTTAGCCGCAACAACGGCCGGCATCTACAGAACGGCCAACGGGGGTACCAGCTGGACGCTCGTTTCCAGCGGCACCGCGCACGACCTGGAGTTTAAACCTGGAAATTCTAATGTAGTGTATGCTGGTGGCACCTCCTTTAGGCTCTCAACCGATGGCGGACTCACCTTCACGGTAATTAACAGCGGCATTCCAACAACCGGGGTGAACCGCATGGCTGTTGCCGTAACGCCACACGATGCCAATTACGTATATGTTTTGGCTTCAAACAGCAGCAACAGTGGTTTTCAGGGATTTTACCGGTCAACAAACAGCGGAGCCACGTTTTCACTGATGGCATCAACACCCAATTTACTGGGCTGGTCAAATACCGGAAACGATGTGGGAGGTCAAGGTTGGTACGATTTGTGTACCGCGGCCTCTCCGCTTAACAAAGACGAAGTGGTTGTAGGCGGGGTTAACGTTTGGAGAAGCACCAATGGGGGCTCTACCTGGAGCCTATACGGGCATTGGGTTGGCAGCGGAGCACCATTTACGCATGCCGATCATCACGATTTGGAATACGATAATGCCGGCAATTTATTTAACGCCAACGACGGTACCGTTTACAAACGCGTCGGGGCCTCATGGCAAGAAATTAGCGGCTTGATGAACATTTCTCAAATTTATAAATTTGGTTTATCCACGCTAACGGCAAATAAATGGATCAGCGGCCACCAGGACAATGGCACCAGCATATGGACAGGAACCAGCTACAACGCTGAACTTGGTGGCGACGGCATGGATTGTTTTTTCGACCGCACCAACGATAACAACGTGTTTGGAGAATACCAGAACGGTTCGCTTCAGAGGTCAACAAATGCTGGTTTAAACTGGTCTGCAGCCACTACAGGGCTTTCAGGAACAAGCCCCTGGGTTACAATTTGGAAACAGGACCCCGTGGCTGCGAATGTGTTGTATGTGGGCAGAACTGATTTATTTAAATCCACAAACCTGGCCGTTTCGTGGAGCACTTTAACACCCATTCCGGCGGCGGGTACCATCCGAGAATTTGCCATTGCTCCATCCAACAATCAAATCATTTACGTTTTAAAAAGCAATGGCATCTACAAAACTACAGATGGCGGTGGTACTTGGTCAAATGTAACTGGCACAGTACCTGTAGCATCGGCATTGCCCGAATTTATTTGTATTGACCCAACTGACGCTAACAATGCCTGGGTGGTACTGGGTGGCTATTCTAATGGCAACAAAGTGTTTGTAACTACCAATGGTGGCACCACCTGGACCAATTATACCGCTAATTTACCTAACATTCCGGGCAATTGTTTAATTTATCAACCCGGCACCAACGATAGAATTTATGTAGGCATGGATGTTGGCGTGTATTACCGCGATAACGGTCATGCCAACTGGACGCTTTATAATTTAGGATTGCCAAACGTGCCGGTATCCGATTTCGAAATTTCTCCTGCTTCCCCTACTTTGTTGCACGTGTCTACTTACGGTCGTGGCATTTGGGTAGCCGATTTGTTTTCAAGTGCGCCCCTGCCTGTGAGTGCTTTCTCTGTTACAAGTGCAAGCAAGTGCGAAAACACACCCATACAATTTACGGATTTGTCTTCCAATTCGCCCACGGCTTGGAGCTGGAGTGTAAACCCTTCGTCGGGCGTTGTCTTTAATTCATCAGGCATACAAAATCCATTAATTACATTTCCGATTGGTGGTCTTTACACTGTAAGCGCTGTGGCAAGCAATAGCAACGGTGCGGGAAGCACGTTTACACAGGTTGTTAGCATAACCTCTAATCCAAACCTTTCTATTTTAAACAACAACCAGGGTATTTGTATCGGCAACAGTGTCACGTTTATGGCTAGTGGCGCAGCCTCTTATACCTGGAGCAATTCAGGCGGTAATCAATCTGCAGCGACTTTTACTCCGGCTGCCACTTCTACATACACCGTTTTCGCAGCGAACGGCTCCTGTTTATCCAGTAAAGTGTGCACTGTAAACGTTTACCCTTTGCCTGTCATCGCCATTAGTGGTCAAAACGCAATTTGTTCGGGATCATCTTTGCTTTTGTTGGCCAATGGTGCAGCCACATATTCCTGGAGTACTAATGCAACAGGCCAAACACTGAATGCAAGCCCTCTGGTAAATACGGTATACACAGTTACCGGCAGCTCAACTCACGGTTGTTTGTCTTCCGCAACACACAGTGTTTCTGTTCATCCACTGCCGGCAGTTAACATTTCAGGTCCTTCGGCTGTTTGTGCCGGAAATGCAATCACGTTAAATGCTTCCGGTGCTTTTTCCTACACCTGGAGTACGGGACAAATAAATTCCTCGATTAGTGTGAGCCCGACTCAAAACACTTCTTACAGCTTAACCGGTATGGATGCAAACGGGTGTGTAAACACAAGCAGTTACCCCGTTACAGCCCATCCTTTACCAAATGTCACACTGCCAAACAACCAGCTTCTCGTGTGTGTAGGCAATCAAATCAGTATTTTGGCATCCGGCGCCCTAACCTATGTGTGGCAACCGGCTGGCACACCAATGAATCCTTATGTGTTTACGCCTGTTAGCAGTGGCAATTTTACCTGTGTGGGTACAGATGCCAACAATTGCAGCGCAAGCGCTGTGGTGTTTGTAGAGGTAACGGAATGTGTCGGCATCAACACTCAGTCTGCAAACACCTCCATTAAAGTGTTTCCAAATCCAAACAAAGGCATTGTGAACATTGAATGGGAAACCGGCACGTCTGATGAAGTTGAAGCCAAGGTGTACGATGCAGCCGGAAAATTGGTGCTGCAAAAATCGCTTAACTTCAACCAAAACAAACAGCAACAATTGAACATACAGCACTTAAGCGCCGGAACGTATTTTATAAACCTTAAAGCAGAAAATTGGGAAGAAAAAATTAAGGTACTGAAAGAAGATTAGGCATCAGTTTCTGTTTCTTCCGGTACCGTGGCAGGATTTTTTTCCGGGAAGTTTGAGGTTGAGCGCTATACCGTAATAAAAGTACCAATCTTTCATGGTAGGGTCGCCACGCATGGCTCCTGCGCTTGCAGCCCCGGGAGAGGAAGATGTTTGTCCATCACCCCCCGTGCCTGCTCCTGCCGGGTAAGTTCCGCTTACGTTGTCGAGGTAATCAGTAAAGGTTCTGCGCGGCCCCCACTCGAAACTCAGCCCTGCTTTTTTGCCAAGGTTTAGCTTAAAACCTACACCAAACGGAACGCTTACTTGGAGTTTAGGCACCGATACACCTTCATCGGGACCTACGCCTCCCGAGGATTCGGTGATAAAATAAAACGTGGATAAGCCTCCGAAAACAAACAGGCTAAAGCGGTGCTTATCGTTGCCAATACGGTATTCGGTAAAATTAAATTCAGCCAGGGCGTTCAGTTCATATAAGTTCGTGGTAAAACTCAAATCCCTTTCTTGCTGATAGTCCACATTGTGTTCTGAATCGGATGCGCTGAGTTTACCGTAATTAAAGCCAAAACGAAAGGCTGTTCGGAAGTCGTTATTTAATCGGTAAAAAATACCAAAGGCCGGTTTTGAATACACAAAATGTTCTCGGTTGTTGAGGTCGCCTATGTAATATGAGCCCCCTGCCAAAAAGCCCAATTCGTGCTGGCGGCTTGTTCGTCTTCTGCTTTGTGACTGAACATCCTGCCATGCCAACAAAAAGCAAACCACTATGATACTATAACGTAGCAAGACTCTAAAAACGGGAAAGGAAGGGCATTATTGCCTATTGATTAAAAAAAAACAAATGTAGCTTTTTAAGTAAAGCCCTCAAAACCTGATATTTATGCGGTAGTTCAAATGCCGGGAATGATTAGCTTTGTAAACCACATGAACAATCAATCACACTACGGCCCGATTGGGGTTTTTGATAGCGGCTACGGCGGACTAACTGTGCTTAAGGAATTGGTTAAAACACTGCCTCAGTACGATTTTTTGTATCTGGGCGACAATGCACGTGCCCCGTATGGCACCCGCAGCTTTGAAACCGTATACGAATATACTTTACAATGTGTAAACGTTTTGTTTGATAGGGGCTGTCATTTGGTTGTGCTGGCCTGCAATACGTAAACGTTTTGTTTGATAGGGGCTGTCATTTGGTTGTGCTGGCCTGCAATACAGCCTCAGCAAAGGCTTTAAGAACCATTCAGCAAAAAGATTTACCAAAACTTGCGCCAAACAAACGCGTGCTTGGGGTCATTCGTCCTACAACCGAGGTCATTGGCCAATACAGTGAAAGCGGACACGTAGGGGTGCTTGGCACAAGCGGCACGGTAAATTCGGGGTCTTACGAGGTGGAGATTCACAAGTTTTTTCCTGAACTCAAGGTTCATCAGGAAGCTTGCCCCATGTGGGTGCCCCTAATTGAGAACAATGAAATGAATTCCCCCGGAGCGGAATATTTTATTAAAAAACACGTCGATCAATTGATGCAAAAAGACCCTGCCATTGATGCCATTATTCTGGCTTGTACACATTACCCCTTAATTCAGGAGAAAATTCAAAGACATTTACCGCAATACGTGAAATTAATTTCTCAAGGGAATTTGGTGGCAAGGAGTTTGCAGGACTATCTTAATCGCCATCCTGAACTTGAACACCACTGCAGCAAAACAGGGCGGGTACACTTTTTTACTACAGATCAGACAGAAAATTTCGATAGAGCTGCCACCTTGTTTTATGGTAAAGCAGTCATATCACAGCACCTTGTTGTTTAGGCAATTTATTTTGCAGGTTTGAAAATAAACAGCCCAAGCACGGCGCCTACCAAAGCATACATAAGTGTGTTTGCCATTACATCAAGTGCCACGCCCTTGAGGCTGTGGTAATAAGTTGTCATGGAATGAAGACTCAGATCCATAGCTGCCGAAACTAAAAGCCCGATGAATGCCCCGGTTTTTAGTCCACCCATCAGGCCTTTTTGTTGATTCCAGTGAAGCACCAGCGTAAGCAATGCGCCCCAAATTAGATTAGAGAGAATCAATGGGCCAAAGCGCATCTCTTCCATAGGAAGATTGATGCTGGTGTTGCAATTCTCGCGCATCAAAGGTTCAATTAAAATACCGAAAATCAGCCAGCCAAGAAAAAAGAAGGATACACCGCCCAGCAGTGTACCCAATAAAACTTGTTTCGAATTCATGAGGTTTGGGTTTGGTTAAAGAAAGGTAAGAAAAAACAAAACATCTGCTGCCCTGAACGTTCGTATTTGAGGAAGAAAACCTTCAGCCTTCTATACTTTGGGACTTTCTAAACCTTTAACCTTCAACTATTTCTTCCCCTCTGCTGCCTTAGCATCTGCTTTTACTTTAGCATCCGCTAAAATTTTCTGACAACGGGCCTCGCTATCGTCTAATATTTTTTGTGCTTTTTTATCGGCTTCTTTTTTGGCGGCTTCTGCTGCTTTTTTTGCCGCTACTTTGGCAATAGGATTTGTGGCCTGTTCCACCAGGGCATCGGCTTGCGCGTAACCTTCTTTTTTGGTTTTTTCTACCAGGGTATTGGTTTCTGCTCGAATTTTATCGACTTGTGCTTGTGCGTCTGCCAGAATTTTCTGAGCTTCTTCATTAGCTTTATCAATACCCGCATTAAGAGCCTGGGTGGTTACGGTGGCTACAGCACTTTTCCCTTCCTCCTTCATGCTTGTTTTAATGGTGGGGTTGGTAGCAGTGCCCCCAAACAACACGTTCACGTTTATTTTTTCACCCAGTGCCACATTGGTGCCTGCAGCGGCATTGGCCTGATTCATCAGACCCTGAAGCGCCGAGTTGGCAGAGGAACCAAACATGGCCCGGGGAATTTCCATTTTCCATTTGTAATCGATGGTTTGGTCGAGGCCCGTGCTGCCCTGAATGTTGGTGGTAATTTGATTTACTTTAGTAGTGAAAGGTTCAAGGTGTAAACGCCCGTCCTTAATAAAATAAAAGAAACTTACATCACTCACATCCATGCTTTTTAACTGCTCAATTTTCAAAGCTTCACCCAGTTTCATAAATGGAGGGTAACCACTCACATTTACCTTTTTTGTTTTCAGCACCCCTTTGGCAGCAATGGTATTCATGTCGGGTTCCATGTTTTCATTTAAGGCAACGTTAAAGTCTTCCAGCGTTGCGGTAAAAAGACCTTTGGCGTGTTTGCCTATAGGCGCCATTTTTTGTACTGTATTAAAGGTGTTAAAACTTTGCTGAATGTCCATGTTCTCCATTTTTAAATTGAGCGCCGTGGTGGGTTTTTTCGGGTTGTTGCTTTCGTAATAACCGTTTACTACTAGCGTGCCGCCGAG
>JALOMJ010000096.1 GCA_025455485.1 Bacteroidia bacterium
GAGTGAAACAGGTTCATGTCAAAATTTTAAAAATTAAACCATGGTATTTGAATTTACAATTGATCAACAAGGCAATACAGCCATCATCGCTTTAAGTGGCAATCTGGTAGATAAAAGTCAAGCCAATGCGCTCATTGAAAAAGCCGGCCAATTGGCAGAAACGGGATGTAACAAATGGGCCATCGACCTCGAAAGCCTCATTTACATGAACAGCAGCGGCTTAAATACCTTAATTCAGTTGCTAACCAAAGCACGAGTAGCCGGGGGGGAAGCCGTGTTGTACAATATGAATAAAAAAATCAATGAACTTATTCTCATAACCAAATTGCACACACTTTTTAAAGAGAGTAATTTTTCCTAAAAAACAAACAGTTTCTTAGTCTGAGAAAAGGAGCGGGATGTAATTTTTAAATAATACACACCATCCGCCACTGTGTTTAACTGCAGTGGATATAGGCTGTTCTCATGGTGGGTGTGTGTTTGTCTCCAAATCGTTTTTCCAAGCCCATCACGGAGTTCAAAAACAAGTTCACCGCTGATCTGCTCAGGTAACGCAATGTTAAACGCTTTATCGCCAAGCGCATAAATTACAATTCCGGTATTTTTTTCCAATTCTGGTTTGTTAGTGTATTTTGAATACACCAAAATTTGTTTGAAGGTGCTGTCCATACACTGTGTTGCACTTTCACATAGAAGTTCTACATAGTACACTCCCGGAAGTGTATAAACATGAAAAGGGGATTGTTGGTTGCTATTATTGCCGTCGCCAAACTTCCAAAAATACGTTGAACTGTTTATGGATGTGTTGTTGAATTGTATTTGTGGATTGCTATCCAGATTAACACTGTCAACACAAATGAAACCAGCCTGCGGTACCTGCACAACCGGCAGGGTAAACGTACCGACATACGCATCGCAGGCCCCAATTGTGCTCATTTCAAGAATATACACACCACCGGATAAATTTTTTAAGCTGTCGGCGGTGTTTGTGTTGTTATTATTTTGAAGTATCTGATTGTTTGCGTTTTTCCAGATACAATGCCATGGCCCCGCTGAATTGCCCTGAGCAATAAGCAGTCCGCCATTCACCTGCTGGCAGGAGGGAGCCGTAACAGAAACGGTTACACTCAAGGGTTGCACTTCTATGTTTACGGTAAAGCGTGCCGCGTTTGTGGTATCATAATGCCAAAACGCGTAATCGCCGCTGCGTAAATCGTGTGTGCTGTTTGTGTATTTATCAAATAAACTCAGACAGGCTCCTTGAGGAAACCCACCAAAATCAGAGGCCGAAATACTGTAATGGCCGGAGGTGCCGCTTGTTAATTTTAGATCGGTGCTGAAAGTGCCGCTAACTGGGGGTATACCATTGATGGCAAAGAGCACTGTATCTTTCACTAAAGCCATCGAGGGGGCAGATGGGTCGGTGCCTGTTAATTTATAAGCATCATAGGTTTTGTCAAAACCATGACTTGCATTGTTTTCAATATAGATAACACATTCATCCCTGTTCGCTTGGTCTTTTAATTTTAAACGCAATTGTGGAGCAGGGTTTAAGTTAGCATTGCTTTGAGCTGTTGTTTTGAGAAAAACCGGATTGCTGTTAACTTTAATGGCTTCGCTGGCATTGAGTGCCGTTGCACCGGTTGAATGCACAAAAAACCCTTGTCCCATTGGAATCTCGTCGCCAATGCCGCCTGAGCCAAGCGCAGGTAAACTAATGCCATTCACGAAGGTGGCGTAGCCTCCAAGACCTGAATTAAGATCGGCATTGTAAACATAAATCGCATTATCGAGGTTTGCTGTTGCACCCCTGAGTGCTGTCCAGCTGATGGGAGAAGGATAAGGGTTATGAATCAGGTTCCAGCCATCGTCGGCAGGGGAACCGTAATTGTTGTAACTCAAGGGTATGTTTTGGTTGAATTTTCTCAGGGTTCCGCTTACATCCAGGGTAATGTCGGTGGTAGTAAATTGTCCATTGCCCATGTATACCCAATACCCTTTTCCAAAGATAATGGGGTCGGTAATGCCACTCAAAGGCAAATAAGATGCCGGGTCATCCACCAGGCCAGTAGCCGCTTCGTTGTAAGTGTATATGGAAAGAAAACCTCCTGCGCTGCCATCAGGACAAGTAGAGCAGGATATAAAAATATCATCATCCCAGTCCTGCAAAGTAAGGGCTGAAGCCATGGGTGTGCCAAGAAAAGCCCAGCCGGTGCTGCCTCCGGGAATAAACCGTTGAACTGTCACATTCCCGATGATATCGCCACTACCTGTAATTTGTGCCACACGGGCGGTATTGCTTGCTGTTGATACCATGGTGAAGTTCTGCCCGTTGGTGTTAAATGTGCCGTTGTTTAAACTCAATACGTTCAGTAAATTTTCTGAAGCAGCTAAACTCGCCCCAACAGGATTATTTAAACTCAGGTTATAAAAATCTGTAGTACTACTGCCGCCAATGGTTTGTATACTTGTTCCATTCAGCAACACCGTTCCATTTCTTGATAGAAAACTGCCACTATTGATGAAATTTTCGCTTACAGTGAGGTTGTGATTGGACGTGCTGACGTCAACTGTGGCGCCGCTGCCGATGGTAAATCCTTTTGCGCTAATTGGGCTGTTGAAGTTTTTTAAACCCGCGCCTTCAAAGAAAAGGTTGTTAAAAGTTTCCCCTCCTGACTTAAATAGAGTTTGGGCTGAACCGGTAGAATTAAAAATTACAGTGCCGCCGGCATTTGCATAGGTTCCCCCGGTGTTTGTCCAGTTACCTCCTACACCAAGTGTTAGGTTGTTGTCGTTTAAAGTTCCGGAAGAAATAATCACATCATTAATTATTTGCAAGGAATTGGTGCTGATAACCGCCGTAGCATTGGCACTCTGAATGGCTAAATTGCCGATTTGCGCATTTGAATTGATGCTTATAGATTGGCCGGCAGGTGTTAAAGCATTTCCGATTTGTAAAGTGCCTCCGCTAACCACTCCGCTACTGGCGCCGGTATTGATGAAACCAAGATCCTGAGCACCGTTACCGCCTTCTCTCTGAATAACAATAAGGCCGCCGGTCATGTCAAACTCTGAACCAACGCCCGTTACCTGAAAGGGTGCATCTGTGGTACTGCTGGAACCCGAAGTGGGCACAGTAAGTGTACCACCGCTGATTCCGAAATTCGAAATGTTATTGATGCCGGTAGAATAATATTTACCGCTAATGTTCAAAGCACCATTGGAAATACTCACGTCTCCACCATCTGAAAATAAGTCTTCATCTGCTGCATTACCTATGTTCAAGGTGCCATTTGATATGGTTATTCCACCTGAAAGGGTAATGCCTGCGCCAGTTGAAACCAAAGCGTTAGCTGAGTTTACCCATAAACCACAGATGTTAGAAATGTTTGTTACACCACTAAATGGGGTAATGTTTACCGGGTCAGTAGTGGAAAGCCTAAAGGTTCCTGAGTTTAAGGTTAAAAAATTAGTGGCGGCACTAAAGGTTCTGCAACTTATGTCAAAAAGATTACTGCGTGAGGATCCTGTGTTTTGGGAAATAAAATTAAAACGGTTTACTCCGTTACCACTTAATACCTGTGTGGTAAAACTTGAAAGGGTAAGGTTACACAGGCTATTGGCATCTACTGAAAAGCTGAGCGTGCCGTTATTGGATATGTTGCCTTCTACGGTAAGTTGGTGTGTGGTGTTCGAGTTAGGGTCCACCTGAAATACAGCATTGGGGTTTAACAGCAAATCATTATTCACAGTCATGGTTCTGGCGGCCCCCGAGAATTGAAGGGTAGAGCCGGTTCCTGCGCCAACGGTTAAGTTATTGCACACCGCGTTGGTGTTAATCAATACCAAATGGCTGTTGGCAATAGTTACATTATCCCCTGCTGTAGGCACTCCATTTGGTGTCCAGGTATTTGCCGTGTTCCAGTTTCCACTGGTCAATGAGGTTTTATTTCCTGCACCCAAAGTGGCTTGCGTACCTGTTAATGCCGTGCTTAATGCACCTTCAGTAACTGCAAAAACCCGCCAGAAATAGGTGGTGGAAGGGTTTAGTCCGGTAATGGCTGAACTTACGGCATTGATGGCTGTTTGGGTAACAAAGGAATAATTGATGCCATCTGTTGAATTGTAAATAACATACCCTCGCTCATTGCTCGCCCAATTACTCCAGTTCAGCGTCATGCCCGTTTGTGAAACACCTGAAAACGTTAAGTTGCCTGAAACCGGGGTGGGCAATACCGGCGTGAACACGTACTGCGTATTGGCCGCCGGCATGGCAGAAAGGTTATTCTGAACGGTGTTGTTAAAGGTATTGCCATTCACCGTTTGCAGCATTTTTAACTGGGCTGCAGTTGGTGTATTACTTATGGTAACACCGTTTAGGCCCATGCTGAAAGAAAAGGTGTGGTTGCCGGCATTCATTACCCCATAATTCACTAAAATAATTCCGCTGGATTCAACTAACTGAACCTGAAAGTTTAAACTTGGCGATACATTACCAAAAACAGCCATGTTGATCCACTCCACAGTAAGGGTTCTGTTTGGCGCCGCTCCGCTCACCAAATATTTTATACTGGTACCGATGGGGTCTACTCCGCCTTGCGTGGTGAGGTCGTCGTAAAATGGTGCTATGGCCGGCCGTGTCGAATTATTTACATTGGCAGTTGTGAAGGCTGCATTGCTGTAACCAAAATCATCGGCTTGTGGTCCTCCATCATCTGTTGAAGATGAAAAATCAATAAATCCGTTTGTGGAAGCTGAAAATTGTGTGTAACGCACACCCAAGTACCAGAAATCAAAACCAATGGGGGTAAAGGTGGATCGGTTATCGTCCTGGGTATTACTTGTAGTGTTTCTCCAGCTTGAAAAACTATTGCCTGTTGCAGATATGGAGGTGTAGGTAAGGCCGGTGTTTCTAACTGAAGAATAATTCACCAGGGTTTGAGAAAAGGAAGTGTAGGGGTACGTAACAATAATCAGAGCCCAAAATGCTTTTTGTAGTAAAGGAAAAACAGAAGCGTTCACAAAACTCAAATTAGAATGTTCTTGTTTTTTAAACGACGAAAAACCAAAAAGGTTCGACGAAATGCTTGAAAAATAATACAAAATAAAATTCAAGGCGCTTGTTTGTTAAATGGAATGCCCCATCTTGTCCTTTTTGGTTTGAAGGTATTTTTCGTTATGCGGGTTGGAGGCCACACTAATGGAAACGTTTTCAATAATTTCGAGTCCGTAGCCGATTAATCCTGCGCGTTTTTTAGGGTTATTGGTCATTAATTTTATTTTACGAATACCAAGATCTCTCAGGATTTGTGCACCAACTCCATAATCCCGTTCATCGGCTTTAAATCCAAGTTCTACATTGGCTTCCACGGTATCCAAACCATCTTCCTGCAATTTGTAGGCCTTAAGTTTGTTTAACAAACCAATACCTCTGCCTTCCTGATTGAGGTAAACAATCACGCCTTTACCGGCTCTCTCAATCATTTCCATGGAGCGGTGCAATTGTTCTCCGCAATCGCAACGGCAGCTTCCAAAAATATCACCGGTAACGCAAGAGGAATGCATTCTAACCAATACCGGCTCATTTTTGTCCCAATCTCCTTTTACAAGGGCCAGATGTTCCTGACCGTTGGTTTCAACCAAATAATCAATTAATTTAAATGTTCCCCAATTGGTTGGTAAATTCACTTCCACCTGGCGCTTAACAATACTTTCTTTTTCTAACCTATAGGCAATTAAATCTTCAATGCTGATGATTTTGAGGTCGAATCGTTTTGCAATTTGCATGAGCTCAGGCAAACGGGCCATGGTACCATCTTCATTTAAAATTTCCACCAAAACACCACAGGGTTCAAAGCCTGCAAGCACTGAAATATCCACGGTGGCTTCTGTATGTCCGGTTCGGCGCAACACCCCGCCTGGTTTGGATTTTAGAGGAAAAATATGACCGGGACGACCGAAGTCGGAAGGTTTTATTTCTGGGTCAATAAGCGCGCGAACGGTTTTGGAGCGGTCAGAAGCCGAAATGCCGGTGGTGCAGCCAAAACCCAAAAGATCTACCGAAACGGTAAAGGGTGTTTCATGAAGAGAGGTGTTTGCAGGCACCATCATGTCGAGTTTTAATTCATGGGCACGCTCCTCAGTAAGGGGGGCACAAATTAAACCGCGACCGTGGGTGGCCATAAAATTAATCACTTCGGGACTGGCGTTGCGCGCAGCCGTTACAAAATCACCTTCATTTTCTCGGTCCTCATCATCAACAACAATAATCACCTTACCTTTTCGGATGTCTTCCAGTGCTTCTTCAATGGTATTTAATTTAAATTCGCTCATAGTATTCCTGCAAATTTAGGTAATTTATGCCCCTAAACCTTTTGGTTTGACCGCACTACTCTTAAATAATCTCAAAACTCGGTTGGCGAGTGAATTACCGGGCATGGAGGCACATAGCCAACTTGCTCCCCGCAATCGGCTTTTAAAAAATCCTGATGATCTTTTACCCGGCGAATACAAGCCCAGCGCTGTGATGATTTTGCTTTACAGAAATGCCGGTGGTGAATGGATGTTTCCCTTAATTCAGCGTTTGGCGTATGATGGTGTGCACGGAGGGCAAATGGCGTTGCCGGGAGGTAAACAAGAAAAAACGGATCTCAACTTGCAGCAAACCGCATTAAGAGAATGTATTGAAGAAATTGGCGTTCAGGGTGAAATTCAGTTTTTGGGTAAACTAAGTCCCTTGTTTATCCCCGTGAGCGAATACCTTGTTCAGCCTTACGTGTCTTTTTTAGAACAGGATGAGCCTGTATTTAAAGCCCAAGTTACCGAGGTTGAGGCGGTGTATAGTGTAAAGCTAAGCGAGTTGCTGAATGAACAAAATTTAAATCAGGGCAGCGTCAAAGTGAGGGATTATTCGGTGTTAACGCCTTATTTTTTGCTTGAAAATAAACAGGTGTGGGGTGCCACAGCCATGATTCTGAATGAAATGAGAGCACTTGTAAAGCCTATTTTTTGAAATTCACAGTGCTGTTGTCGTAGCACAAATAGTATTCGCCCGACTTTAAATTCTGAATGTTGAGTGAATTACCATACCCTTTAATGAGGTTAATGCCATAAATGTCGTACACTTCAAAACTTGTTTCCACGTCAAATTCTACCTTGTCTTTTTTTACCAGGTACACCGGGGTTTTGGTGTTGGCAATGGCTACAGCTTCTTTCGATATTTTTACGGTGGCGTTATAACCCTTTTGTTTTATTCTGAATTTATTTTCCCCGCTGTGCATGCTCACCTTAAAGGAATAACGATTATTTACAGGGGTTCCAATACCATTCACTTCGCCAACCGGCACCCATTTGTTCCATTTAAACTGCTCTATCACATATGGTAATGAGCCGTTCTCGTTTTTTGTGTTCCAGGTCAGTACCCCGTCAACACTCAGGTTTATGGCCAATAGCTCAAAGCTGGGCTTTGGGTAAAGGTCTTCAGGGTTTAATACTTTTGGCCTGCAATCGTTATCGTGTAGAATTTCAATAATTACCTTATCACCCATTTTCAGATTCAGGCCTTTTAAATCAATCTCAAAGGCTGTGGAATTGGTTTCGTCGCTAGTAGTAAAGCCATTTACCTTCACTTCTTTTGTGCAGTAACCCACACCACTTTTTGCAAAGCCGTTGTGCACTAAAATGTTTTTATTTTGGAATTTCCCTTCAATAACAAGGGTTGCGGCTTGCAGAGGGGAATAAAAAAATACGGCCAACAGACACAAGAATGTATATGAATAGCCTGATTTCATGAAAATGCAAGACGAAAATATAAAAAAAATCGACGAATTACAAGAAATGCTTCAATTTCACCAATAAAAACATCAAGAGCATAAAACCCAAAAGGCCCAATAAAATACGGTAACGGTGTTTGAAATGAATGTGTGTAACACCGCGGTCTTTTCGGTAACTCCAAATCATTAATAGAACAAATGCGAGTAAAAAAATAAGAGCAAATGCAATGCGGCCGGTGGTGAACATAAAAGCAAAGATACGGGTAAAAAAACACCATCAGGTGCCCTCAGCATAAAAATTATGATATTTACAGAAGTGAAAGTAAAGTGTTTGTGTTTGCTGTTTTTGTTTTTTGGCTTCACCATGAAGGGCCAATTGAGCAAATCCCTCAAAAGAGGCTATGCCGCGCTCAGCTGCTATGATTATTTTAAAGCCAAACACCTGTTCTACCAATCGTTTAATAAAAGGCCGGATTTTCCTTCAGCTTACGGACTCTCCATTATTTACAGCAGAAACGACAACCCCTTTTATCAAACCGACAGTGCTGCAAAATATGCGCAAACGGCCAGACTTCTTTTTACAAAACAGCAGCAAAAAATCATTGAATCGGGCTTTATACTTGACAGTGCTGCAGTTGAGAAGCAGGTTAACCACTGCGTTCAAATGAGTTTTGAAAAGGCTGTAAAGGCTAACGACATTGCGCATTGGGATTATTTTCTTGAACAACACCCACTGGCAAATGAGCAAACGAAATCCGAGGCAATTTACCGCAGGGATGAACTGGAGTTGAATGAGGTGATTGCTAAAAATCAAAGCACCATCACAGCACAATTTTTAATTACCCATCCTGTCAGTCAGCTTTATGAGGAGGCACTTCAACTCCATGAACGTCAGCTTTACGATGAAACCTGCTCTACTAAAACTGCACCGGAACTGAATACGTTTTTAAAACGGTATCCTAAAAACAGAATGCGCAACACAGCACTGGAAGAACTTTACCGCATTCACAGAAAAAACATGGATGCGGAAGGTTTAAAGTTTTTTGTTTC
>JALOMJ010000223.1 GCA_025455485.1 Bacteroidia bacterium
GATGCCGGAAATTTGTTTTATTCTGTTTCTGATGCTGCTGCCTTTGATCGTTACCTTAAGCCTCATGCGGTGGCTTTGGGAAACCCTCACATGATGGAACGTGGGTTTAACTGCGTTGAAACCGGTAATTCACAAGTGCTGTTCCTTCATCAACAAGGAGCACTTCCTTCAGCTGACCTTCAGCAAGCCACTTATCTTGTAGTTTCAAACCACCATATCTTAAATGAGGAAGAACTTAAGTTGTTCAGGCAATTGAAAGCAGTGGTCATCGACCACTCAGTGCCTCGAAAAAACCGTGAGGGGATGGAGAAATTATGTCGTAAATTTGGGCTTTTATGTTATGATACCCGCAAACTCGGGGCCTTTATATTAAGTCAGGATGAAATTGAGAATTGGCGATAAGGTGCGTTTTTTAAACGAAGTGGGGGAGGGTACCGTTTCCAGAATCAAAGATAAAACTTCTGTTTTTGTAGAAATGGAAGACGGTTTTGAAATTCCCTTTCAAGAAAGTCAGTTGGTGCCCATCCATACCGAATTGATAGTTGACAAGGACACCGAGAACATGGAGATGGACCCTGAAGCCCAAATCTACGAAGCGCTGTATTTGATTTTGGAACCCGACCATGAATTGCCTCAACTCATGAGCGATTACCGGATTTATCTGTTCAATGCCTCGGCTTATCACGTGCTTTACACCTATTCTGTGAGGGATGAAACCCATTACCAAACCGTAAAACACGGTGAAGCAGGACCTTTTCAGAAGGTGGCATTAAAAACCATCAAGCCTGATTTTTTAGAAAATTACCAGTACCATTGCATTCAGACCTTGTTTTTTAAAAACACCTTTTACAAAAGTCAGGAACCGGTGAGCCAAAGGATACAAATTACCAAATCCATTTTACAACAGAGTTATAAAATCACCCATCCTGAATTTGATCGGCAGGTGTATGCTTTCTTGCTTAAAGAAGATTTTGCAAGCATAGAGCAAGTACACCAGGAAATCACAAGAGAGGATATTGATCGTTTGCGTTCGGTGAAGGAGTTTGGTTCCCGGCAAAAGGAGTCGAAATCAAGCAAGGCCTATTTAAAAAGTCTGGAAAAGGAAGTGGACCTTCACATCGAAGAATTGGTGGATTCGGTGAAAGGCTTAAGCAATCATGAAATGCTGAGCATACAATTGGAACGTTTTGAGAAGGAACTCGATTCGGCCATTGAAAATCATTTAAAAAAGGTCACCTTTATCCATGGCGTGGGCAATGGACGGTTAAAATTTGAAATTCAAAGAATTCTGAAAAACACCAAAGGCATTACCTATCAGGATGCTTCGTTTAAAGAGTATGGTTTTGGTGCCACTCAGGTCAACATTAATTAAATACGTATACGATACCCTATGATTCCTTTTTCACCACCACGAATTGACGACAGAATTTGCGATGAAGTGGTTAAAGCACTGAAAAGCGGTTGGATTACCACCGGACCAAGAACCAAGCTCTTTGAAAAAAAGATCAGCGCTTATTGTGGCAATAAAGCCACCATTTGTTTGAACTCGGCCACAGCAGGTTTAGAAATTATGCTGCGTTGGTTCGGGGTGGGTGAGGGCGATGAGGTTATTTTGCCGGCTTACACCTATTCGGCCACTGCCAATGTAGTTATACACTGTGGTGCTACGCCGGTATTTGTGGATGTGAATGCAGGAGATTTTAATATCGCGGTTTCGGAAATTGAAAAAGCCATTACTGCTAAAACAAAAGTGATTATGCCTGTGGATTTTGGAGGTCTGCCCTGTGATTACGATGAAATAAATGCATTGGTGGTAAAAAAAGCCCATGTGTTTAAAGCTTCCAATCCGGTTCAGGAAAAATTGGGACGCATCCTCGTCTTAAGCGACTCCGCCCATTCATTTGGTGCGACATACAAAGGCAAAAAAGCAGGTGCACTTACCGATGTTAGTGTTTTCTCTTTTCATGCGGTGAAGAACCTCACTACAGCCGAAGGCGGAGCGGTGGCCTTAAATTTGCCTGAGGGCTTTAACAATGAAGAGGTATACAGTTTGCTTTGCATCAAAACCTTGCATGGGCAAAACAAAGACGCCCTGGCCAAAACGCAAATTGGCAACTGGAAGTACGATATTGTAGAAGCCGGTTACAAATGCAACATGACGGATCTTTCCGCAGCCATAGGTTTGGTGGAATTGGAGCGTTACGATTCAGATACCCTAAAAAGACGTAAGGAAATCGCATCAATGTATTCTGAACTTCTGGCGAATGATAAACGATTGGAACTGCCCATTTTCAAAAGTGAAGACAGGGAATCCTGTTATCACCTTTACCCCCTCAGGATAAAAGGAATTACTGAAGAACAACGCGACGCCATCATGCAACACATTTTTGCTTCAGGCGTAAGTGTCAACGTGCATTTTCAACCGGTTCCCGGAATGAGTTTTTATAAAAAGCTGGGTTACGATGTGAAAAATTATCCGGTAACCCTTGATAATTATCAACGGGAAATTTCACTTCCCTTGTATTACGACCTCAGTAACGATTCAATAAAAACAGTTGTGAATGCCGTTTTGGAAGCGCTTAACAAGGTATGCTAAAGCGTGGTTTGGATATTTTTTGTTCTGTACTAGGACTTATTATACTGGCTCCCCTATTAACCGTTATTGCTATTTGCATTGCCCTTGAATCCAAAGGAGGTGTGTTTTACAAACAATTAAGAGTCGGCAGATTCGGAAAAGAGTTTTACCTCTATAAATTCAGAACCATGTATCCCGATGCGGATAAAAAG
>JALOMJ010000224.1 GCA_025455485.1 Bacteroidia bacterium
GAACAAGCCATTCAGGAGGAATTGATTCAAAACGCTTTGCATGAAACCGAACGCTTGAATACCCTTATCGATAATGTGTTACTGGCCAGTCGCATGGAGTCGCCGGGCTTTAAAGTAAATTTAGAACCAATTGACCTTTCGGCCTTATTGAATAAGTTAATGAAACGGTATTACTCCCGTGAACTGTCAGCCGGGAGTATTTTGGTAAGCGCAACATCTCCTCAAACCGCCTTGGCCGATGAGCAGGCGTTTACATCAATTCTTACAAATTTAGTGGACAACGCTTTAAAATATACCGGCACTGAAAAAAATATTCAGGTAAATTTAAGTCAGCAAAAGGATAAAATTGTATTTGAAGTAAAGGACAATGGTATTGGCATTTTAAAGCAGGACAAAGAAAAAATTTTCAACAGGTTTTACCGAGCTGGAAATGAGGAAACAAGAAGGAGCAAAGGCACAGGTTTAGGATTGTACATTGTAAAGAAATTAGCTCATGCGCAAAAGGCTGAGGTCAGGATACAGGATAACACGCCATCCGGCACATGTTTTACACTACGTTTCCATGCGACTTAAGATGCATCACTTTCTTTTGGTCATTAGCAGCCTTGCTTTTGTGTGCTGCGAACCATCCGGTAATCGGACTCCTGCAAATGCTTCAAAAAAACCTTCAAACAACAGTATTAAACACGCAAAACACTTTGGTATAGAAGAGAGAGAAGGTTATTGCCTCGTTACCCTTTGCGGAAAAAAGAACGCAGTGGATACGACTTCGGTTTTTGTGCTTTACGACAGTTTGAAACCGGTTTTGAAATTCAACCAAACGACTTATTTTGTTAAAGTGCCCTGTACAAAAATTGTCGCCCTGAGCAGTATTTACTCGGCCATGCTGGCAGAACTGAATGCACTGAAACGTCTGGTGGCCATTGACAATGTGGATTACGCCAATCAATCCGAAATAATTGCGAAACGCCGCTCGGGCCATTTGATGGAAGTGTCGAAAGGTCCCGAACTCGACCTTGAAAAAACACTGTTACTTCAACCCGACATGGTGTTCATGTTTGGTATGGGAAATTCTGAGGATGAATCCCCACCCCAATTGCTGAAAGCGGGTATACCGGTGGCCCTGATCGTTGATCACCTCGAAGAAACCCCATTGGCACGCGCAGAATGGATCAAATTTATTGGGGCTTTTGTTGGACAAGGAAAACCAGCCGATTCAATTTTCACAAATGTTGAAAAAAAGTACCTTACCTTAAAAGACTCGATGCGGCAATTTGACAAGGGACCTAAAGTACTGAGTGAATTAAAATACGGAGAAACCTGGTATGTACCAGGAGGAAAAAGTTTTATGTCGGCGTTTATCAACGATGCCGGTGGGCAATACGCCTGGAAGGACAATACTGAAAAAGGCAGTTTGCCCCTGAGTTTTGAACAGGTGTACCGGATCGCCGGCGACGCAGAGGTGTGGATCAACCTATCCATGGTTACCAACCAAAACGAAATGCTTAGTGAGGATGAACGTTACCAAAAATTCAAAGCCTTTCAAACGAATCGCCTTTACAATAATAACAAACGGGTCAATGCCAAAGGGTATTCTGATTATTGGGAAACGGCCATGTTTCATCCGGACCGGGTTTTAAGGGACCTTATACTAATCTTTCATAAACCGCATGTTGACGAAAAGGAATTGTATTATTACCGAAAAATTCACTGATTGAAACTGAAGTACGGCATACTCTTTCTCCTTGTGGTTTTTTTATTCGCCATGTTTTGCAGTATATTTTACGGTGGCAGTGGTGCATTAAGCTGGTCAGAAGTAAACAGTGCCAATTTTATTTTCTGGGAAATACGTTTGCCCAAAACCTTAACCGCAATTTTGGCCGGCTTTGCGCTTCCCACAGCAGGCCTATTGCTTCAGGTTTTGTTCCGTAATCCATTGGCAGGTCCGTATGCTTTGGGAATTAGTTCCGGAGCTTCTTTAATGGTAGCTGTGAGTTTGCTGGCAACTCAAAGTATAGGCCTTGGTTTGTTTTTTGGCAAAAGTGTTTTGATCGCATCCGCACTGAGCGGAAGTTTTGCAGTAACCTTATTGTTGCTGGCCATTTCTTCAAGGGTAAGAAGCAACGTGGTGGTGTTGTTGATTGGTTTGATGATCTCTCAGATTTGTGGGGCTTTGTTGGGTACCCTTGAATATTATGCAGAGCCCGGCAACCTTAAAAACTTTGTGCTCTGGGGCATGGGCTCCTTTTCGGGAACAAACTACAAGGACCTTTTTATCCTGTTGCTGTTTATTTTGATGTCCTTTGTTATGCTTTTGTTTTCTATAAAACCGCTCAACGCTTTATTGTTGGGCGATGAATACGCCAGAAGTTTGGGTTTTAATATTTCCCGAACACGTTTTTTTCTTATTCTCATTTCCTCCTTGCTTACAGGCATCTGTACGGCATTTTGCGGTCCTGTAGCCTTTGTGGGAATTTCTGTGCCAATTTTATCACGCATCCTTTTTCAAACCTCGCGCCAGGAATGGCATTTGCTTTCGGGGGTGTTGATGGGCAGCAGTTTGTTGTTGTTTGCCGATGCTTTAAGCCACAACCTTATTCCGGATTCGAGCTTGCCGGTAAATATTATCACCACTTTACTGGGCGCACCTGTTGTGTTGTACCTCATGTTTAAAACCAAACAATGGTGAAAAAAACACTCATAACGATAAGAGATGCCAACCTTGGTTACCGCAACAATAAAAAAGAGGTGCCGGTATTGCAGGAAGTCAACCTTGAATTTTCTCAAAAGTCTTTGTGGTGAGCTGAAAGAGTTGAAAGGAGTAGTTCTTTTGGAAAACAAACCCATTTCAACTTGCTCCCTGGAAGAGTTGTCGAAAAAAATGGCCCTGGTACTCACCGAAAAAATCAGGGGCTTTAATTTAAACGTGTTTGATTTAGTGGCTTCAGGACAAATGCCTTACACCAATTTGTTTCATCAGCTCAAGGAAACGCATTTGAAGGTGGTGAGGAAAGCCATGGAAATGACCGGCATAAGTTCACTGGCCCAAAAACCCCTCCACGAACTGAGCGACGGCAATTTTCAGAAGGCTCTGATTGCAAAGGCCCTGGCTCAACAAACCCAAACTGTATTGTTGGATGAACCAGGGGCTTATCTGGATTATGGTTCCAAACACCGTTTGTTTGAATGGCTTCAAAGGTTAGCCAGGGAACAAAATAAATGTATTCTGGCCAGCTCACACGATTTACATCTGGTAAGAAAATATTGCAACAAACTGCTTCTTCTTTCCGATGGAAGAGCTGAACTTCTGGATACCGAAATCGCCATCACTCGTCCGGCGTTTTTAGCCCTGGGTGGTTCGTATTTGTGAACCATCAAAATGCAAACAATTTATCAGCAAAGGCAACAGAGTGCCTGTAAAAAATTATTTTTGTGCCCGTTATGGCGCTATTAGTAAAAAAATCTACCCTACCCCAAGCCGGAAAAGGTTTGTTCACCAACAAACGCATCCTAAAAGATGAAAAAATTGTGGAATACAAAGGCGAAATTATCGATTGGAAAGAATATGAAAAACGTGTGTTGGAAGACAAAGACGGGTACCTGTTTTACATAAATAAAAAGCGCTGCATTGATGCGTTTAATACGCCACAGCACAAGGCGCGTTATGCTAATGATGCCGCCGGACTAAGTCGTATAAAGGGTTTAAAAAACAATGCAGTGTACGAAGTGTTTGGAGACAAATGTTTTATTGTAGCCACACGTAACATTGAAGCGGGTGAAGAAATTTTTGTGAGCTATTCCAAAGATTACTGGGATTGCATCCGGTACAACATAAAAAACAACCTTTACAAAACCAAAGGGCTGGCAAAAGCCAGTTAAGTTTCGTGACTTACAAAAGCCATTAATTTATGCACCATAAGCAGCCATGAGCAAATATCTGATAGTAGGATTGGGCAACATTGGCGAAGAGTATGCAGAAACCCGCCATAACATAGGGTTTAAAATTATCGATTTCCTGGCTTCACAACACCATTGCAAATTCCTTTCTTCGCGCTTAGCCGACCGGGCTGAGCTCAAATACAAAGGGCGCAACCTGGTACTAATTAAACCCACAACCTACATGAACCTTAGCGGAAAGGCCGTTAACTACTGGTTACAAGCCGAAGGTATCGAGGTGCAAAATCTGCTTGTTTTGGTGGATGAACTGGCGCTTCCCTTTGGCAAAATTCGCATCGGACCCAAAGGTAGTGATGGAGGACACAATGGATTAAAAAGCATACAAGAGGTGTTAAACACCACTGTTTATGCTCGATTAAGATTTGGTATTGCAGCTGAATTTGGTAAAGGACAACAGGTAGATTATGTGCTTGGTAAATGGAACGAAGAGGAGCTAAAACACCTTGAAGGCAGAATTAAAATTGCCGCTGAAGCCATTACCGCCTTCAGTTTTATGGGCCTCGAACGTTGCATGAACATCTACAACACCAAATAAAGATTGCTTAACTTCAACAGATGAACTATTCACAAGTAATAGGCCAAACCGAAAGCAAAATTCGTTTACAAAGTATGGTGGAAGACAACCGGGTGCCGCATGCCCTGATGTTTACAGGGCCTGAAGGCAGCGGAAATTTACCATTGGCCATTGCTTTTGCTACGCACTTGCTTTGCAAAAACAAATCTCCTCAGGGGGCATGCGGCACCTGCAGTGCATGCATACAATCGAGCAAACTCACCCATCCCGATTTACACCTGGTTTTTCCTATTGCTTTAAGCAAAGACATTAGAAACAGTAATTATTGGGTGAAAGAGTTCAGAGAGGCTTTTTTAAATAACTTACTTTAACCTGGAGGATTGGTTTAATGAAATTAATGCTGAAAATAAACAGCCGGTAATAGGAACCGATGAAGCCGGAGAGATTTTAAGAAAATTGAGTTATACCAGTTTTGAAGGACAGTATAAAATTTTACTCATGTGGCTGCCTGAGAAAATGAATACTGAGGCTGCCAACAAAATTCTTAAAGTATTGGAGGAGCCAACCGATAGTACCATTTTTTTGCTGGTAAGTCATCAACCCGATCAATTATTGCCCACCATACTTTCACGGGTGCAAAACATTCCATTAGCCAAACTCAGCAATGAGGATGTTAGTCGCTCTCTGCAGAGTAAATTTGGAAAGACAGCAGAGGAGGCCGGGCAAATTGCCATGTTAGCCGATGGTAATTTTAATGAGGCCCTTCGTATGCTGGAAGAAGATGAGGAGGGCCACAATTTGATGCAACACTTTCAAACCTTTATGCGTTTGGCATTTAGTTTTGATTTTCCTAAGGTGTTGGCCTGGGTAGATGAAAATGCCGTACTGGGCAGAGAGCGGCAAAAACGTTTTTTTCAATACGGCCTGGAAGTGTTCAGAGATTGTTTAATGTACAATTATGGTAACCGCGATTTGGTGAGGTTGAATGGCAGTGAACGAAGTTTTCTGGAAAAATTTGCGCCTTTTGTTAATCAGAATAATTACGAAAAATTAATTGAAGAGTTTAATTCTAATTATTACTATATCGAAAGAAATGCCAATCCCAAAATTTTGTTTTTGGATTTGATTATTAAATGCAATGCATTAATTGTTCCGGCAAAACGAAGTTAATCCGTTATTTCTTTTATTATAAATTTTCTGAGAAGGTTTAATGCAGCGTTGGTACTCATAACAATGTTATTTTGCCTGATGTCGCCGAACTGAAGTTTTAAAGGGATAACCTTGTCTTTGTCTGCCACTGCAATCCACACCATTCCCACCGGTTTATCGGCACTTCCTCCACCCGGTCCCGCAATGCCAGAAATGCCTATGCCATACGTGCTGTTAAATTTTTCACGTACGTTTTTAGCGAGTTCTATTACGCACTCCTTGCTTACTGCGCCCACGGTATCAAAAACAACTTGGTTTACGCCCAGCAAATGCTGTTTGGCCTCATTGGTATAAGGCACCATCCCGCCCTTAAAACTTTCTGAAGCACCCGGAATGGAGGTGATTAAGGAAGCCAGGTAACCTCCGGTGCAGCTTTCAGCAATACTAAGACTTTCTTTTTTTTCTTTTAAAAGATGTAAAACAATCTGCTGAAGGGATTGAGTTTCTTCTCCAAACTCTTCCATACCGAAAATGTACTGAGGTATAAGTTTTTGTAAGCTTTTTATATGCAGACTTATTTTATCCTTTAACGCAGGTAAATTTTCTCCGAAAGCCGACAGCCTTAATTTTACTATCCCGGGTTGGGGCAAATAGGCAAGTTTAATTCCCGAACTTCTTAAATTGTTTTCCCAATCTTCGATTAGCTCAGCCAAGGCACTTTCGCCAATTCCGTTGGTTAAAATAGTTTTGTGGAATATGGCGGGCAATTTAAATTCTGTTTTGATTTTAGGAAGTATGGTATCCGTCATCATGGCTTTCATTTCATAAGGCACTCCGGGCATACTAATGAAAATACACTTGTCTTTCTTCATCCACATGCCTGG
>JALOMJ010000026.1 GCA_025455485.1 Bacteroidia bacterium
GAAGCGGTTTTGGCAAATAAGGAAAAAACCAGCGGGGTAACGGTGCACTATGTAAACGAGGTGTACGATCAGGGGGAGATCATTTTACAAACCTCCTGTGCTTTGAGTGAAAACGAAACGCTTGACAGTTTGAGTGCGAAAATCCGTCAACTTGAATTTGAAAGCCTGCCAAAGGCCATTGAAAAATTTCTTTGAATTAGTCCTTCCATTCCTGAAGCGTCCAGGCTTCGGGTTTGGCATTGAACAAGGCTTTGGTTGCAGCCCATACCCCAGCAAACAAGTCGGAATCTCTGTAGGCGTTTAAGTCAGCTTCCTCATCCCAGATGCTAAACGTAAAAAACAAACAGGGGTTGTTTATATCCTGCAACAATTCAACGTGGTGGCATCCTTTGCGCGCTTTGATTTTAGAGCAAGAGGTTTTAAAGATGAGTTTGAACTCTTCCACTTTATCAGCACGAAATTCCATTTTTACAATACGCTTAATCATGAATTTCTACCATTATGTTAAAATCAAAGGCCATGCCCAATTCTTTAGGGCATAGTAAACTATAGGCGCTTCCCCCGTTAATGGCCACTTCCAGGTGGTCTGAACTATTAAAGAACACCACAAGAGCGCCGTGTTTCACATCATCGTAGGTTTGGCTGATTTTGGTGATGTGTTTTCCGGGAAAGGTGATGGAGAAGCTTTTTTTACCCACGGCTTTTTCAAACACATCTTTTTTCAGATTGGTGATGAGGTTGCCAAAATCATCCACATAAATGGCTTTGCCTCTCAAAATATTGCCTTGCAGGTAACTTTCAAAACGCGTGGCTTTGTAATACTCTTCCGTTGGGCTGGCAATGTCCTCCAAAGCTTTGTTCTCCAGCAAATGTACCGCGGCGTCAACAAAAACATCTTTCATAAAAAAATGCCGTTTGTGTTCTCCGCTGTAATAAATCTGATACACTTTTTCTTTGAAGCCCGCATCAATCAGACTGAATAAGCCATTATCGGGACTAAGAATATATTGGTTTTGATATTTGGTAATCAGGTAACGGGAGTTGTCGATTTCTCTTTGGTTGTTGAGCATGCTTTTTTCCTGAACAAATTTTATACCCACCAGGTGAATGCTGTTCTCAGGAAAATGGGGCAGGGCATTTCTCAAAACATAAGCGGCATCTGAAATGTTGTTGTTACGAATCTCACAACTCAAATCAATGATTTGCAAATCCTTTACCTTCGAAATCAAACCGGCTTTTACAATGGCCAGATAATGGTCGCGGTAGCCAAGATCAGTGGTAAGGGTAACAATACTCATGCTGTTCAAAAATAAATATTATTTATCCCGTTATTTTTTCTAAACTTCATCATAGATTAACAGGTTTATAAACATTCTTCTTTCTGCGAAAGCCATAACATGACTGAAAAACTCTTTACCCTGGACAGTGTTGATCCGGTGGACATATACGGTATCAACGACGTTAAACTCAACATCATTAAAAAGTACTTTCCTAAACTGAAGCTGATTGCCCGGGGGTATTCCTTAAAAGTTATGGGGGAAACCAAAGAGATAGAACAGTTTACAAAAAAGCTGGATTTGCTGCTTGAACATTACCATAAAACCGGTTTACTCACTGACACCGTGATAGAACGTTTGCTGGGCCAAACGGGAGATAACCTGATTGAATCCAAAGAAGAGGCCGGAGGTACGGACATTATTGTGTTTGGAAACAATGGCCTGGTTATTAAAGCCCGAACTGAGAACCAAAAAAAGATGGTGAGTGCGCTCATCAAAAACGATATGCTGTTTGCCATTGGTCCTGCAGGAACCGGGAAAACCTATACCGCTGTGGCTTTGGCAGTGAAAGCCCTCAAAAATAAAGAAGTGAAACGCATCATTCTTACACGGCCTGCTGTGGAAGCCGGAGAAAACCTGGGTTTTTTGCCAGGTGACCTGAAAGAAAAACTGGACCCCTACATGCAGCCGCTTTACGATGCTTTATCGGACATGGTGCCCAACGATAAACTTAACCAGTACATCGAGAACCGCGTGATTCAAATTGCCCCTTTGGCGTTTATGAGAGGAAGAACCTTAGACAATGCTTTTGTAATACTGGATGAAGCACAAAATACTACCGAAAGCCAAATGAAAATGTTTTTGACCCGCATGGGCGCCAACGCCAAGTTTATTGTTACCGGCGACGTAACGCAGGTGGATTTGCCGAGTAAACAGCCCAGTGGCTTGTTACAAGCGGTGCGCCTGCTCAAAAAAGTAGAGGGTATTGCCATGATAGAACTCGACAATTCTGATGTGATTCGTCACAAATTGGTGAGAAGCATCATTGAAAAGTACGAAAGCAAATAGCCGGCCCGGAAAAAGGTACCTTAAGGTAATTTACCAACCCAACACCCAGGCAAAAATTAATGGTGCTACAATGGTAGCGTCGCTTTCAACTATAAACTTAGGCGTGTTGATGTCCAACTTACCCCAGGTGATTTTTTCGTTGGGTACAGCGCCAGAATAAGAGCCGTAAGATGTAGTAGAATCTGAAATTTGGCAGAAGTACGACCAAAACGGAATGTTTTCCATTTCCATGTCCTGATAAAGCATAGGCACTACACAGATTGGAAAATCTCCGGCGATGCCACCACCAATTTGAAAAAAGCCAACTCCTTTTCCGGAGCTGTTTTTTACATACCAATCGGCCAGCCAGGCCATGTATTCGATGCCACTTTTCATGGTTGTGGCTTTAATTTCATTTTTTATGACGTAAGAAGCAAAGATGTTTCCCATCGTACTGTCTTCCCAGCCCGGAACCACAATAGGCAGATTTTTTTCAGCAGCGGCCAGCATCCAACTATCTTTAGGATCAATTTCGTAATACTGTTTTAATTCTCCGCTCAACAATATTTTGTACATAAATTCATGCGGAAAAAAACGCTGTCCGGCTGTATCGGCATCCTTCCATATTTTATGAATGTGTTTCTGAAGTCTTCTGAAAGCCTCTTCTTCGGGGATACAGGTATCAGTAACACGGTTGTAATGATTTTCCAGTAAATCCCACTCGTCTTGAGGTGAAAGATCGCGGTAATTGGGCACGCGTTTGTAATGGCTGTGCGCCACCAGATTCATGATGTCTTCTTCAAGATTAGCACCGGTGCAGGAAATAATATCCACTTTGCCCTGGCGAATCATTTCAGCCAGCGACTTACCCAATTCAGCTGTACTCATGGCACCGGCCAGGGTCACCATCATTTTACCGCCTTCAGTGAGGTGTGTTTCGTAACCCTTTGCGGCATCTACCAGCGCTGCTGCATTAAAATGTTTGTAATGCTGAGCCACAAAATTTGAAATGGGACCCTTTGTGAGGATAGCGTGAGCTGCCATAAATGAAAATTTTTAACGGGCAAAGATAAGTTTTTTACCGTGTCCGAACATGGTTTTTAGGAATAATGACAGAAGAGTTAAATAGCATTGAGTTGCTGAAGGTACTTATGTTTTAATCTGGAAAATCGGATATCTTTGAACATGTGATCCAAATCAATGCGGATACCGATAGTGAAATAACCACCATCAATTCCTATGTTGGCATTTCGCTCCCAAACATAGCGGTAACCACCGCCAAATTTAAGCCCAAACCAGGCGTGTGCCATGAATATGCACTTAATGCCTACTCCGGTAGGAATCATTGTTGAATGCACTTTTGTTTCAGGGCTTTCAGTTAAGGAGGCGGAATAACTGCCATAACCCAATTCAACAGGAAGTAAGACATCGAAAACCCTGCCTTTGTAAAGTTTATACTCATAAAACAGAGTGAAATAGTTAATCTTATCAAATTGATACACCTTAATTTTGTTGGATTTAAACACAGGGAATTCGTTCAAAATATAATAACCCAAACCAAAAATGTGTTTGCCATCGAGGGTAGTGCCGGCCCTGATGCCTACCAGACTTAAAAAGTTCTTAGTAACGTAAGCGTTTCTAAAATCAATGTTCAGATAAGGTTTGTATTTCTTATAACGAAATAGCCGTGCACTATCCTGTTCAAATTTGAATGTTAAACTGTCTGAACGATGGTTTTTGGCTTGTGCCTGCAACGCAGAATAAGGTAACACTGAAATCAGGAACGTCAGGAGAAATGGCAAGGGCATGAATTTGGAAAAATGCAGCAACATCAAACTTCGAAAGGTAAGCAATTAATTTATTTTGCTCAATTCTCGGCACAAGGCGGTAATGCTTTTGTTCAATAATTGAAACACATTTTCAAAGTCTGTCTCTGTTCCAAAATAGGGGTCGGGTATTTCAATGTATTCCCCTTGTTTTTCGGGATGGGGAAGTAAACTTAATTTGTGCAAATGCTCTGATTTCAAATGGGCTTTTTGAATATCTAAAAGGTTGTTTCGGTCCATGGTAAAAATCTGGTCAAAGGCCTCAAGATCGTTTGGTTTAAACTGTCTGGCCCTTAAATACGAAATATCAAGTCCGTTTTTTAACGCATTAGCCCGGGTTCGGGCATCGGGCAGTTCACCATTATGGTAACCCGAGGTGCCTGCCGAGTCGAGTTCAAAATTCAAATTATATTCGGTTTGTATTTGCCTCATGAGCGCTTCTGCCAGAGGCGAGCGGCAAATGTTGCCTAAACAAACAAAAAGGAGTTTCTTTTTTTCTTTCATGTGAAAAATAAAAGAGCGGGTATTTATCCCGCTCTTTGGAGTGAATTAAAGAATAAAACTGTAAGAGGCTCTGACCCCATTGGCATAATTGCCTTCAATGATAACTGTGCCTCTTTTGTTTTCAAGCGTTTGTTTGGCTTCTTCTGCCGAGCTCATTTTTTTTCTGTCAATGCTGGTGATTATAAAATTTTCACGGATACCTACCTGTGAAAATTTTCCGGCTTTTAATTTACTCACCCGAACGCCGTTTTCTAATCTGAATTTTGCGAGTTCTTCCGCTTCCATATCCTGAAACTCAACTCCCAACTCATCAACAGTAAATTTTTTAAGCTCTGACTTTTTTACCAGCCGCGTTGTGTTGTCGAGGGTTTTTAAGGTTACCGCCAGGCTGAGGTCTTTGTTATTTCTCACAACGTTTACATTAATTTTATCACCCGGCCTGTATCGACTCAACTGTTCCTGCAATTCGCTTACTGAAGACACAGAAACTTCCTGAACTTTAGTAATCACATCGCCTGCTTTCATGCCTGCGTCTTGTGCACTGCCACCTTCGTTTAAACCACTAACGTAAACACCCTTGAGGCGTGAAATGTTTTTCTCGTTGGCAAATTTTGCATCAATGTCCTGAATGCTTACGCCCATGTACGCCCTTTGTACGGCGCCAAATTCAACAAGGTCGCTGATAATCTTTTTTACAATGTTTACCGGAATGGCAAAGGAATAACCCTGATAAGCCCCGTTGTTGGAGGCTATGGCCGTGTTAATGCCTATTAACTCACCTTCGGTATTCACTAATGCGCCACCGCTATTACCGGGATTTACAGCGGCATCGGTTTGGATAAAACTTTCAATGGGTCTTTTGCTGTTATCCAATATGTTGTTTCTGCCTTTTGCAGAAATGATACCGGCAGTAACCGTACTGTTTAAGTTGAACGGATTGCCCACGGCTAAAACCCATTCTCCAATTTTTACCGCATCGCTGTTGCCGTAGATTAAAACAGGTAAATCTTTCTCTGAGATTTTAAGTAGGGCAATGTCGGTGCTGGCATCCGTACCAATGACTTCGGCGATATAAGTTCTTTTATCGTTTAATGTCACTTCTATTTTATCTGCCCCTGTAATAACATGGTTATTGGTAACAATGTAACCATCGTCGCTGATAATGACCCCGCTGCCACTGCCCTGCATGATAAAGTTTTGTCCTCGTTTTTGGGGTCCAAAAAACCATTCAGCAAAAGGATCGTAGGCCAGATTGTTTACCTGCTCAGCAGTGGTTCGTATGTGCACTACCGCCGATAATGATTTTTCGGCTGCCAGGGTAAAATCCAAAAAACCTCCCGGGGAAGCAGTTGTTTTCTGTCCTGTGAAATGAAAAGTTTGTTGCGTGGAAGGTTTGGTTATTTGTTCAAAAGTGCCTTGTTTGTTATACATGTAATGCGTTGTTGCAAGAGCTATTAGCCCTCCCAGGAAGGCAATGCCCGCTGTAGAAACTGCTTTTTTCATATCCATATCTGTTTGTGTTTACAAGGGTTAACACAAAAATAGTGCGCTTGTTATTTTGTCAGTTTCTTTTTAACAAAGCTTAACCGCAGCAAAAAATTGACTAAATTTATATTCCTTTTTATGCGCTTCAAAAGAAAAATACCAAGTTTTATTTTTGGCTTGTCTATCGGATTGCTAGTTGGTCTCAGTTTTTTTGTCTTCAAAGTGAATGAAGTTTTTGACAAACTAAAAGAATCTGCAAAAGGCCAAATTACTGTCATTCAGCAGCCGGTAAAGAACGTGCCTGAAATTACAGCCAAGAAGCAAAACAATAAAGATCGGTTTAAGGTAAAGTATAAAAAGTCCGATAACCCCGTTTACCGCGAGGTGGACAGTTTAATTTCAAATGATCCGGATTTAAAGATTGCAAGAGAAGAATTGCAATCGACAAGAAACGTTAAACTGATTCATCTAGGCGATAGGAGTCAACCCGACACCTTGGCTGCCGCTTTGGCAGGGGTGTCAGAGGATAATGCAGAGATGTATTCTGTTGAGTTTTGGAAAACACCATTAAACTCCAAAGGTTACCGCTTCACAAAAAAGAAGATTATGCTGTATGGCTTTTTTGATTTTGATAATGTCTTGGTTTACGAACTCAATGGTTACCATTACGTAAAGGCGTCGGGGCTTGTTTACCGAGTTGTTTACAGTAGCGATTTTAAGGCGCTGGAACGCGTTGTTGACTCTGAACTCTTGGCAAAAATTAATTAACACCATGGTAGTGCAATTTCACAAATTCCAGGGAACCGGCAACGATTTTGTGATGTTGGATAACCGCAAAGGCCAATTACAGCTTACTGAAGCGCAGCTAAAGTTTTTGTGTTCACGTCGTTTTGGAATTGGGGCGGATGGTTTGATTCTGATTGAATTGGAGCCGGGTGCAGATTTTAAAATGGTTTATTACAACAGCAACGGCAAACCCAGCAGCATGTGCGGAAATGGCGGCAGGTGCATTGTGGCTTACGCTAATCAACTTGGTATGATTCAGGATAAAACAAAATTTATCGCCACCGATGGGCTGCATGAAGCGGTTTTGCTCCCCGATAACCTGGTTTCCCTGAAAATGGCTGATGTCCGTCTGGTAGAAAAGCACTCTGATTATTATTTTCTCAACACCGGTTCTCCGCATGTGGTGAAGTTTACAGATTCACTTGAGCAATTTCCTGTAATTGAAGAAGCCAGAAAAATACGGTACAATGACCGGTTTACCGAGGCCGGTACCAACGTAAATTTTATCCAAAAGCACAACGATGCTTTGTTTGTTAGAACTTACGAAAGGGGGGTGGAGGACGAAACCTATTCTTGTGGCACCGGAGTGACTGCAGCGGCACTTGTTGCTTCTCTTGAAGGCTTGGCAACCTCAAAAAATTATTGTGATATTGCCACTCTTGGTGGAAAGCTCAAAGTGAGTTTCGAAAAAGTTCTGGATCAAAATTTTTACAACATATGGCTTACTGGCCCCGCTGAATTTGTTTTTAGAGGGGAAATAGAATTGCCGAAGCTAATTGATTAATACAATGTTTTTAAAAGGCCCCCACATTAGCATTCGAGCACTTGAACCTTCTGATGTTGGCTTATTGTATGAATGGGAAAACGACCGGAGTATCTGGGCTGTGAGTTACACCCAAATCCCATTCAGCAAATTTATACTTGAGGAATTTATTAATACAGCTTATCAGGATATTTATACCAGCAAACAATTGCGTTTGATGATACAAGACAATGCCTCAAAAATTACGATTGGTATTTTAGATCTATTTGATTTTGAACCTCAGCATGCACGTTGTGGCATTGGAATTTATGTGAAGGACGAACATCGGAATAAGGGTGTGGCGATGGAAACAATAGAACTGGCAAAAAAATATTGTTCTGAAACTTTGTTGCTGAAACAAATTTATGTTCATGTGAATGCTACCAATGAGGCCAGTTTAGCCTTGTTTCAAAAAGCCGGATTTGAAAAATCGGGTTTAAAAAGGGCATGGACCCGGAGCGCCTTGAATACCTATGACGACGTTTGGTTTTTACAGTTTATTTTTCCGTCTGAATAAGTTTATTCTCATACCATTTGCCTTTCTGTTATTGAGTTTGTCGGGTTGCGACAGCCCTAAAGTAACAGTTAAAAAAGAAGAACCGCTTTATCTCAACCACTCCGACACGGCAAAATACATTGGTATGTCTGCCTGCAAACTCTGCCATCAGTCGGTTTACGATTCCTTTGTTCAAACCGGCATGGGTCGTTCCATTGCTTTAGCAAGTCAAAAACATTCGTCTGCAGATTTTTCAAATGCCACCCTGTACGATGAATTAAAACAACTTCATTATAAAGCCTACTGGGAAAAGGATTCAATGTACATGCTTGAATACAGGTTACGGAAAAACGATACGGTGCATGCACATTTAAATAAAGTCAATTACATCATCGGATCGGGCCAGCACACCAACTCACACCTTCTGCTTTCCGGACAGTACCTGAGCCAAATGCCAATGACGTTCTACACACAAAAGGGAAAATGGGATTTGCCACCGGGTTTTGAAAATGGGGTGAACACCAGATTTTCTAGAAAAATTGGTCTTGAATGCATGAGTTGCCATAATGCGTATCCTGATTTTGTGTTGGGTTCTGAAAACAAATACACCTCCATTCCGCAAGGTATCGATTGCGAGCGTTGTCACGGACCGGGCAGTATTCATGTGGCTCAGCGTTTAACAGGCAGTAAAATAGATACCTCTAAATACATTGATTATTCCATTGTAAATCCGTCTAAACTGCCAATTGATTTGCAGTTCGACATTTGCCAACGCTGCCATTTGCAAGGCAACACTATTCTGAAGGAAGGCAAATCGTTTTATGATTTTAAGCCTGGGAAAAGACTGAGCGACGTAATGACAGTATTTTTACCGAAGTACCTGGGGGCAGAAGATGAGTTTATTATGGCCTCGCATGCCGACAGACTAAAACAAAGCGCTTGTTTTATCAAATCTGCAGAGCGTGCAGAAGGCACCAAGGCATTAAAGCCTTATAAAAATGCACTAACGTGCATTACCTGTCATAACCCTCACATTAGTGTTAAATCTACTCGTTCAGAACTATTTGACCGCGCCTGTATAAACTGCCACGGACCTGCAGAACAGATGGCCGATAGACACAAACAAATTAAACAGTACAAAGCCGAATCGTGTTACACCTGTCACATGCCGGTTTCAGGGTCAACAGACATACCGCACGTTACGGTGCACGACCATTACATTCGTGTGCCTATAGGTAAAGAGCAAAAGCAAAAAATAAAACGTTTTATTGGTTTGTATGCCGTGAACGAGAAAAATCCTGAGCCTCTTGTGAGGGCCAAGGCTTATCTTAATCAATACGATAAGTTTGAACAAAACTCGCTTTTTCTTGACTCGGCGGCCTACTGGCTGAAGGCTTCCTCAGAAGGCGCATCAAAATTTCAAGTTGAAGTTCAATTATATTTTACTGAGGGGAGCCATTCTAAATTGCTGCAACGTGTAAAGAGCATTGGAGAACAAAAAATTTATAACGAGTGGTGCGTTGCGTCATCCTATGATAACGCCTGGGCTTGGACCTCTTATAGAATAGCCGAAGCCTATAATCAAAGTAATCAGAATACTGCAGCAGTAAAATGGTTTTCGAAGGCAGTGGAATTGGCCCCCTACCAGTTGGATTTTAGAAATAAACTGGGCAACGCTTTAGCAAACACGAATCAGATGTCTGAGGCGAAAACACAGTTTAAATTTATCCTGAAAGAAAATCCATCGTTTGTTACAGCATATTCTAATCTGGCTTATCTGCTTATGCTCGAATCAAAATTTGCTGAAGCAAAAGCATTACTCAGCACCGGATTGAAACTGGATCCGGATAATGAAAATTTGATGTTAAATTTAGTAACCTTGCTCTTGCAATCCAACGATAAAGAGGGTGCAAAAGCCTATCTTAAGCGGGTATTGCAACTTAATAAAAACAACCGTTCGGCACAAATGGCCTTAAATCGCCTAGAGAGTGAACCATGAGTAAAAAATCCCAAAAAAGAAACGCCTACCTGATTTTGCTCACCATACTTGTGGGGTTTGTTAGCTATTTTGCTTACACGTATTTTGTTCTAAATACAGCCAATATTAAAAACAACAACTACGTGTTTTTATACATTGAAAAGAAGGATGGTTATGAAGAGCTCCTGAGTAAAATTGAAGCTAGTAATGTGATTGAAAACATGGAAGCTTTTGAATGGCTGGCGGCACGAATGGATCTAAGTGAACATGTGTATCCGGGAAAATACCGCATCACCAACGGTATGAATGCCCGGCAGATCATCAATCTTCTGAAGTACAAAAAGCAGGAAAAGATAAAACTCAGTTACAATTCCCAAATTCACAATCTTGAAGAATTTGTGGAGTATACCGATTTGAAATTGGAACTTAGTGCCGATGACATCAACGATTGGCTGGAGGATGAAGATAAACTGGAAACCAATTTCGGTTTAAATCCCGGCAACGCGTTTGCTTTGGTTGTTCCCGGGGTATATGAGGTCGGCTGGGCCATTACCGCCGATGAGTTATTTAAGTTGTTTAGAGAGAGGTTTAGAAAAATTTGGAACGACTCCAGAAAAAAGCAGGCAAACGCGCTCGGCTACAGTATCCCTGAAATTATGATCATGGCCTCTATAGTGCAGTCGGAAAGTGGCATTGCCTCAGAACAGGCTAAAATTGCCGGGGTGTATTTTAACCGGATTAAAAAAAATATGCTATTGCAGGCTGATCCTACCCTTAAATTCGCAAATGAAAATTTTGACGCTCAGCGTTTGTTGAATGAAGATAAGGAAATTAATTCCCCTTACAACACCTATAAATACAAAGGTTTACCTCCAGGCCCAATTGCCCTGGTAACAGCGCAGGCCATCGACGCAACCTTAAATTACAAGCGGCACAATTATTTATTTTTTTGTGCCAAACCAGGTTTAAATGGCTATTCCGATTTTTCGGTGAACTATGAGCAACACCGTAAATTTGCCTCTGCCTACCAAAAGGCATTAAACGAAAAAGGCATCAACCGCTAAAAAGTGTAACTTTGAAACGCGTGTTGTGAACACCAAAAAGTAAACTTTATGGCGATTGAAGTAAACGAACTTGATAAATACTACGGCAAACAGGCGGCATTGAAGGGTGTGAGTTTTAAAATTGAAGACAAAGAAATTGTTGGATTTTTAGGACCTAATGGGGCAGGGAAAAGCACCATGATGAAAATCCTTACCGGATATATCCCACCAGACAAAGGGTTTGCTGCGATAAATGGTATTAATGTGGAGGAGGCTTCACTCGAATTGAGAAAACAAATTGGCTATCTGCCCGAACACAACCCACTGTATCATGATATGTATGTACGTGAGTTTCTTGAATTTGTAAGTTCCATGTACGAAATAAAACACCCTCAGGCCCGAATACGGGAAACCATACACTTAACTGGTTTGGAACTTGAAAAGTCAAAAAAAATAGGAGCTTTAAGTAAGGGGTACAAACAAAGGGTTGGTTTGGCTCAAGCCATCCTCCACAACCCATCTGTATTGATACTGGATGAGCCCACAACAGGGCTCGATCCAAACCAGATCGAAGAGATTCGGCAATTGATTCGCCAACTTGGCAGAGAAAAAACTGTTATGCTCAGCACACACATCATGCAGGAAGTGGAAGCTATTTGCGATAGGGTCATCATTATCAAAAAGGGCGCCATCGTGGCCAATGATAAGGCCGAGAATCTGAAACAAAACAGTTTATTGCAGGTTGTGCTGGTGGAATTCGATAAAGCAAGTATTGATGAGGTGATTGGGGGATTAAGCCACGATATTCGCGCTGAGAAAGTGTCCGATACCACCTGGTCATTCAGTAGTAGCTCTGCTAAGGACGTTAGAAAGGTGATTTTTGATTTGGCTGTGAAAAACGGATTGAGCGTACTGTCCATGGTGAAACAAGAGGAGAAGATGGAGGATATTTTCAAGCGGTACACCAATTAGTCTGAAAGAACAGCCAATCCGAGACCTCAGCCCATTTTTCCACAAAAACAGGCTTCAAAGACAGAATTATAACGCTGATTTACAGACTAAAAACTTTAATTTACTGTTAATTTTTCCCCTCAGATTCTAATTTCGAAATCTTATATTTGTAAGATTCATAATCTTCATTTCACTGAAAAAAGGTTTTACATATTTCCTTGTAATCTTTTGTTTGATTTCGTTTCGATTTCAACAGCCCTCCAGTTATGATACCAATTCCAAACTTAAAGCAGTTTACCTGTACAATTTTACTAAGTATTTTGAGTGGCCAGAAAACATGAGGACGGAGAAGTTTATTATTTATGTTGTTGGAAAGAACGATAACCTGGTAACTGAGCTGAAAACCCTTGCCGGCAAAAAGAAGGTGGCCAATCAGGATATTGAGATTCGTAACTCAGCCAATTACGATGCCTCGGTATTGCCGAACATTATCTATTTTGGACCTGATATCATTAAGCCCGTGAGCGCTGCAGCAGCCAAATACAAAAACAAAGGCGCCTTGGTGGTGGCGGAATCAGCCGGAGCCTGTAAATCCGGCGCGAGCATAAATTTTGTGACTTTGGAGAGTAAACTAAAGTTTGAATACAATAAATCTGCAGCCATCAAAGCAGGGTTAAAAACAAACGATGACATTAAAGCAATCGCTGTAAGCAATATAGAATAAACTTGAGCCACACAAACAACATAGTCAAAATTCTGCTGCTTAGCCTCCTTATAGGTTCTGCCAAGGAACTTAGTGCTCAGTTTGAAACGCTTGCAAGGGCGCAAACACTGCTAAACACCAAACAGCCCGACAAGATTGACCAGGCAGTTTTGGCTATTGATTCTGCTATTCGTCATAAAGATACAAAAGGCGACTTTATCAGCTGGACTACCCGCGCCTTTATTTATTATGAAGTATACAAACGAGCCGATAGATTTAGATTAAATTCTGTACTCCGCGACACCATTATTTCTTCCATACGCACATCCGACAAGCTTAAGCCTGATTCAACCTACCAAGCCTTCAATCAAAAACTTTTGGTTTCTCTGGCCCAAGGTTATTATAACATCAACATAAAATTACTGCAAGACTCAGGGGATTCAGAAAAAAGTTTAATTGCCTACAACCGATATAAAAATTTATACAAAGAAATCTATCCAAAAACAGATTTCAGAGCAAAAGACATAGAATACTATCTGGCGGTTTCCACCGTTTATAACGACAAGTACTCTAAAGACAGCAGTGAAAAAACCATATCAATTTCCAAAAAAGCTTATGAAAAAGTTCTTGAAATTGACCCTGCTAACCGCTCCGCCAATCTGGGTATTGGATTGCTGAATTACAACGAAGCTACAGTATTAATCAGAAAATTAGAATACGAAGTGGAGTTAGATCAAATTGAGGTGGTTCAGGACCATGTAGTGAAATTGGCCAAAGAAAGCGAACAGTATATTCTAAAGGTATACAACACCAATCAAAAGGATGCCAAAGCGGTAGAGGCCTTGTATTACGTTTATAGAATGTTGATGGATAAGGTTAAATTCGAAGACTTTAAGAAAAAATGCTCTGAATTGGGTATTGTTGTTAATGAGGAAACAACAGCACAGCAAAAGTAAATGAAATACAGGTTTACCATAGGGAGAAGAATTGGACTCGGATTTGCCATTTTGGTATCTTTAACAGTGGTGGCTTTTACACTCACAATTTTTACCATTATTGAAAGTAAAAATAAAACCGAAACCATGGTAGGGCAGGTAACGCCCAGCGTAACCGAACTGAAAGAACTCAATCTGATGCTTCAGCGGTCCCACACCAACATTTCTAAATGGGTGTATAATAAAAGCATGAACGACATGCAGTTCAGGGATGCTTTAAGAAACATTATCAGTGTTGAATACCCTCAGAAGCGCAATGTGCTTATTGACTATTCTAAGCATTGGAATGATTCAGAAAAAAATCAACTTCAAGTGGTATTTTCTAAAATTGACAGCTTATTCATGAGTTATAAAAATAATATCATGGAACCTTTGAATAGTCTTGAAGATTACAACGATGATGGTGTTATTTTTCTAGCAGTGAATGATTATGAGGAATCGGAGGCCTACATTAAAACAATCTATTTCAATTTAAGGGAGCTGATAGAATTGAAAAAACAATTTGCCGAAAACGTAAAAGATGAAATGTTTGAATCGCTTGATTTTCTGAAACGTTCGGTGCAATTTTTAAGTGTTTTGTTAATGCTGGGTGGGGTAATCATAGGTGTGATGACTACACAATCCATTACCAGGCCGGTTCAGGTGCTTAAAAAAATGCTTCTTTCAATGGGTCTCGGAATCTTACCCGAAGAACGAGTTAGTGCCCGTAACGACGAAATAGGGGAGATGGGTAACGCTCTTAACGACCTTATCCAATCCATGCATCACACCACAGATTTTGCCAAACAAACCGGTGCCGGCAATTTTAACGCAACTTACACGCCGTTGAGCAAGGATGATACGCTTGGTCATGCACTGTTGAAGATGCGTGATGATTTGGCTGAAAACGAACGGGTGCTTGAGCAAAAGGTAATTGAGCGTACGGAAGAAGTTGTTCGTCAAAAGTCAGAAATCGAGCATAAAAACGTTGAGCTGGAAATTTTATACAAACAAGTTACGGATAGCATTCACTATGCTAAACGAATTCAAGACGCCATACTTCCCACCAATAACCGAATTAAGGCCTTACTGCCCGATTCTTTTATTCTTTTTAAACCCAAGGATATTGTTAGCGGCGACTTTTACTGGATTGAACAAAAAGACGATTTGGTTTACTTTGCTGCGGTAGATTGCACCGGACATGGTGTGCCCGGGGCATTCATGAGTTTGGTAGGGTATAATATTCTCAGAGATATCCTTAAAAATACCCCTGCTTCCCAACCTGCTGAAATTTTGGATAAACTCAGAGACGGTGTAGTAAATGCACTGCGTTCAGATGAAACCAGCAAACAAGCCAAAGACGGCATGGACATGACCTTGTGTGCCATTAACTACAAAACCATGAGCTTGCAATACGCCGCTGCGTTCAATCCGCTTTACCTGATTCGCAGAGGAGAGCTGATTTTACATCCTGCCAACAAATTCCCAATTGGCTCTTACATAGGAGAAAAAACCGGATTCGACAATCACGAGATACAACTTGAAAAGGGGGATCAAATCTTTATTTGCAGCGATGGCTATGCAGATCAATTTGGCGGCCCAACAGGTAAAAAATTTATGGTCGGCAACTTCAGAAAACTGTTACTTAAAATAGCTGAACTTGATTCTCAGCTTCAAAAGGAAGAGCTTAACAAAACCCTGGTATCATGGCAGGGAGAACAGGAACAAGTGGATGATGTTCTTGTTATCGGCGTTAAGGTCTGATGTTCCTTCCTCATAAAATAAAGCGCTGTTTTTTTGCATTTCTGTTGTTGGTTTCAAGTGTAAGGCCTTGGAAATCGCAAACCGGAAATGAACAGGTTTCAACAGATACTTTAACCTATGGCGTTTCTGCTACTTCTGTGAATGCAATTCACGCAACCGCCCTCCGATTCGAATATCCGATTCGCGATTATATTTTTGACACAATCAGTAATTTATTTTTTGTTTCAGGAAAACAACAGGGCGATTTATCCGATCAGGTGCTGGTAAAAGGTTTTTTTGCAGCAGTAAATCAATCCAATAAAATTAAATGGATTGTGGAATCATCTTTGTATGACCTGGAATTTGGGGGCGGTCAGCTGATTGTAACGAATGAGGAAAGAAGTGTGAAGTTTAACAAACAGGCAGGTTACGATGAACTTAGGCTTTCCGGAAGAGTGGCCCTTATCTTAAATAATGCCGGATTAGCATTTGTTTACAAAAGCAATAGCAAAGAAGAATTAGAATGTGTGGACCTAAAAACCGGTTCGCGGATTTGGACCACCATATTGCCTGGCGGGGAGGACTGGGTGGACTATCAACAAATAAATGATTCACTGCTGTTTGTTGCCGCTTCGGGTCTTCATGCCATTCACCTGAAAAAAGGTTTGCTTTGGTCAATTCCCTTCTCCACAGCAGTTAGCACAGCAAAGGCCTTAACTTATTCTTTGGCCAAACACAGTACCATACAAAACATAAGCCGCGTGATACATACGGATATTGAAGAGAATTTGGTCACGCAATTAGCATCCAACATTCTGGTAAATAATGGCACTGTGATTTTGGCGTCAAAGGACCGTTGTATGGCTTTCAATTTTCAGGGTCAGGAATTATGGCATCTTGATCTGAAGAATTATCCCATTTCAAAAATGCTGCTCACCAAAACAGAAACAAACATTTTGCTGGTGAATTTTGGATTGGCCATGCATAGCGACCGTTTTGTGAGCTGGGGCAAACCCTTCATTCTTGAGTTGGACCCAAGCAACGGAAGTATTTTACACCAACATGATCTGGGTAAAATTAACAACCTGGCTGATTTTGTTCAAAGCGGTAAAGCATTTGTATTCGCAGGCAGAGAAGAGATTTTAAGTGTTGCAACCGGAGCTAATCAATTGCAATCCATGCTGACCATTAACCCGGGTACCTATGGAAGGTTTCTTGAATTTGTTGATGGCAACGAACATTATACGTTCAAAGAAGGCTATTGCGTCCCCTTAAATTTTATTAACGGTAACCTCATTTATTTTAAAACGGATAACAATAAAATTTATGGCGTGGATGGCGATTATATTCAATATGAATACCATTTCACAGAACTTTTTCGATTGCTCGGCACCTTCGACAACAAAAAACTGTTGACCAACGGTAAAAAAACGATTTTAATTAGCGAAAATTATGAACTCCTCTATGAGTTGTTTACGGCTGCTCCTGTTTTGATTTCTAAAGAGAAAATTTATTTTATTGAGGAAAACCGTGTAGTAATTGTTGGTAAGGAGAACCTTCGTTAAGTTATGATTCGAAAGCATTAATGCGTTCTCTCCATACAGCAGGAATTTCTATGCTTTGGCTGTTCACATAATCCATTGCAACCAACACCCCTGAAACCATGGCGCACTCGGTCCATTGACCGTTATTTTTTTTCAGGATTTCGTTTTTGAGGGAAAGACTTTTACTGCCCAAATAGGTAACCTTGGTAAAACAGTACACTTCATCATTTAAATGTATGGGTGTGAAATAATCAATTTCACTATGGGCCAGAACAAAGCCTTGTTTATCCCAGTCAATCACTTCACCAAGCACCAGGGAAAAATAGTTTACCCGGCCAAGTTCACAATAACTCATGTAACAGGCATTGTTAACATGATTAAGCCGGTCGATATCCACAAAGCGAACTTGTATGTTCGTCATGTGTTTGTAATCTTTAAATTTAATCATACTTGCCTGTTGAGTAATTGGTTGGCGAATTCATGAAGGTGTTTTTTCTTCCCGGGGTCGGCTTGAATGCCGTTCAATGAAGCTATTGCAGCGTTGGTGTAAGCGTCGGCACTTTGTTCACAGTATGTTTTTATACCAAGGTCGTTGTAAATTTGTAACATCCGGTTAATTTTTTCATGGCCCGTTTCGCCGGGAAGTGCAAGGATGGATGCAATCTCTTTTTTCTGTGTTACATTAGCAAGGGCAATTGCCTTTAAAAGTAAAAATGTTTTTTTGTTGGCAAGAATGTCTCCGCCGGGACGCTTACCAAAGAGCTCCGAATTTTGCGCGAAGGCATCCAGAAGATCATCTAATAATTGAAAAGCAATACCCAAATTAACACCAAACGTGTAAATGTCATTTTGTTGCATAGAATTGGCCCTGGCATTGATGGCTCCCATTTTTAAACTGCAACCAAGCAGAACAGCTGTTTTGTATTCTATCATCCGGATGTATTCATCGATGGAAACCGAATTTTGTTTTTCAAAATTCATGTCCAGTTGCTGACCTTCACAAACCTGCATGGCAGTTGTGCACATGAGCTCAGACAGTTTAGACGCTTCCTCTGGCGGATAGGTGTTTAACACCTGAAGGCTCTTTACCAGCAAGGCGTCTCCACTTAAAATTGCTATGTTGCGATTCCATTTTAAATGCACCGTGGGTTGGTTGCGTCGCAAAGGGGCCTCGTCGAGTATATCGTCGTGAACGAGTGAGAAGTTATGAAACAGTTCAACCGATAAAGCCGAATCTAAGGCCTTATTTGGATTTTCGCCGAATAGCTCGCAGGCTACAAGAGCAAGAAGAGGTCGAAGGCGTTTACCGCCAAGAGAAAGGATGTAGTTGCAGGGCTGATAAAGTTCAGCAGGAGTTTTTACTTCAAGACTTGAATTAAACTTCCGCAGGTGATCTGCAAACAAAACCCCTAAGTGTTCGTAATTTTTCACCGAATTTTTCTAAGCGTTATTCGCAACATCAATAAGGTAATTGCCATACCCGCTTTTGGTAAGTCCTTTCGCGGCCTCAAGAAGCTGTTGTTTGTTTATAAATCCCATGTTAAACGCTACTTCTTCAATGCACCCGATTTTAAGGCCTTGCCGCTCTTCTATCACCTGCACAAATTGTCCGGCTTGCATTAAGGAGTGAAAAGTGCCGGTATCAAGCCAAGCCGTGCCACGATCCATGATAGAAACTTTTAATTTACCGCGTTTTAAGTATTCCTTATTCACATCAGTAATTTCGTATTCTCCTCTTGGGCTAGGTGCTAATTGCTTCGCAATTTCAACCACTTGGTTATCGTAAAAGTATAAGCCAGGTACTGCATAATTTGACTTAGGTTGATGTGGTTTTTCTTCAATGGAAATAACATTATTGTTCTCGTCAAACTCCACTACGCCATAACGTTCCGGATCGCTGACGTGGTAGGCAAACACTACCCCGCCTTCAGGATTATTGATTTGTTTTAGTGCACTGCCCAAACCGACGCCATAAAAGATATTATCCCCCAGAATTAGCGCAACTTTATCTTTTCCAATAAACTTTTCACCGATAACAAAGGCCTGAGCCAAGCCATTGGGAATTTCCTGCACGGCATAACTGAATTCGCAGCCCAGGTGTTTGCCATCTCCCAGCAAGCGTTGAAAATTTGGCAAATCGTGTGGTGTGGAAATAATCAACACCTCACGAATACCCGACATCATCAATACCGAGAGCGGATAATAAATCATGGGTTTGTCGTACACCGGCATCATCTGTTTACTCATGGCCAATGTTAAGGGGTGCAGGCGTGTACCGGAGCCACCGGCAAGTATTATTCCTTTCATTTAGTAAGCTGATTTATTGTTTAAAGTATTAATTCGTGTGGCAAAAATGCAAAATTTAAACGATTTAGAACTTTTTGAAATCCGCTTCACGAAATATGACCCTGCAGATTAAGGGCGACGCTTCATTTATGGCATAAATCATCGTTTTTAGGTGTTTCAGTACTTTTTACTGAGTAAACGGCAATCTTGAATTAGTGAAAAGTGCTTTGTTTTAAGAGGGCTTTGCCTAAATTTGTAAGAGATTTGAATCGATGGTACTTGAATTCTAAATCTTTTGCCTCCGTTTTTAATTATTTGGAAGATTTTTCAGAAAGACATTGAAAATTATGCGAAAAACCCTTAGATTTAACGCTTGTATGTTTAGGATTCGGTGTATGCATAAAACCCTGGGTGGTTATAGAAGAGCCGTCGCGCTGGTTTTGGTTATTTTGTTGAGACTTAGTGCTTTAAAGGCTCAGTTGACGGTGCCCGACTACACAGCATGTCCGGGGCAACCTTTGGTGGTGTGTGGAACCTGGAACAACGTAAGTAATATTACTTATACCCTAAGTCCGGGTGGTGTGATACAAATTGCTAACTCCTGTTTTACGATTACTACACCCAGCGTTACTACGCAATACACCATGTGTGCGGCAGGGTCTTCATTGGGTTTACCCACCAATTCCTGCGATCAGTTTATTGTGAACATTACCGCACCGCCGCCATTGAGCATTTCCCATAATATCAACTATTGTCACGGTCAAAGTGCCATATTAACAGCAGCTGTTGGTGGTGTGTCTTATACGCTTACCGGTCCTCCCGGGGTTGCCAACATTGTTTCGCCTTCCAATGTTATTACCATACCGAATTTATCATCTGTTCCGCATACGGGTACCTATACCATTTCGTCGGTTTTGGGAGGGTGTCTTTCCTCAGGCGTAACCCCTTTGAATGTTGCCCCTAATCACCAAATAGCTATCAATTCACCAAGCACGGTGTGTTTAGGTGAACCCGTTACCCTAACGGCCGCTCTGCTTACTGCAACAGCACCCTTTGTTTGGACCGGACCTAACAGTTTCAATTCACCCCCGCTTCCCACTAATTTCTTTGCTACCGCGTCAAGCAACGGTATTTATACAGCGTTTAATGATATTGTATTTAATGGTATAACTTGTCCGCGTACCGCAACCACTTCCATCACAGTTGTGCAAACCAGTCCAGTTAACGCCTCTGCATCGCCGGGAACATTAACCTGCGAAGGCACCAACATTACTTTAACTGCAGGAACCAGTACAGGGGTGGTTCAGGGATACAGCTGGCTGGGCCCTCAAGGGTACAGTTCTTCTTTACAAAACCCGGTGCTCACTGCTGCTGTGCCTAATATGTCCGGCAATTACTCTGTAACGGCTTTGTTTTTCAATTCAGCCAAAACCTGCACAACAACAGCCGTTGTGAACATTACTGTGGTTGGTGTTGCGCAACCGGTTGTTGCCGCCACACCCGATCTTTGTCAGGATGGTACCGCCACATTTTCTGTTAATGCCCCCGGCGCCATAGGATATAACTGGACAGGACCAAATAATTTCACCTCCTCTCAGTTCTTTTTCACCATTAACAACATGCAACCCAATCAGGCAGGTATTTATTTTGTTACTGCACTTTTTAACGGAGGAACCTCCTTAAACTGCACCACAACAAAATCAGTGCAGGTGAATGTGGTCACCACAAATTCCGTGTCAGTTATTCCACCCGGTCAGGTTTGTCAGCCCAACAATGCCAATCTTCAGGCCAATGCCATAGGGGCCAGCAGTTACGTGTGGTATGGGCCAAATGGTTTCGGACCGGTTCCAAGCGCAAATGCTGTAGTGTATTATCCTACCCCCAGTGCTTCAGGAGTTTATACTGTCATTGCCTATTTTGTGAGTGGCATCACCTGTACCAACTCGGCAACAGCCTCTCTTACGGTAAACCCTTTGTTGAATTTTACCCTGAGTCCTTATCAAGTTATATGTTACAATTCGCCACTTAATATTTCCGGTCCCGCCGGTGGAACGTCCTATTCCTGGACCAGTTCCAGTGGTTTTGCCAGCAATGATCAAAACATTAACATACCTTCTGCGCAACCCAATTTAGCCGGAACGTATACCTTAAACGTGGCATTGGGACCATGTGTAACCACCGGCACTACATTAGTAGACATATTAACGCCAATACAATTTACACTAACGCCCAATGACAGAACCATTTGTTTGGGCGACACCATATATCTTGAAGGTGGCGTTACAGGTGGAAGTCAAAATTATGCTTATACCTGGATTCCAGGCGTGTATTTAACTTCAAACAACGGGCCCATTCAAACGGGGGTTCCACTCGGTTCAACATTATACAATCTGGTGGCTTACGATAATGCTTGTCCCAATTATTCTGTAACCCATTCTTTTTCTGTGAATGTTAAGATGCCACCTGTGCCTGATTTGGATTTGGAAAAAACGGAAGGTTGTACGCCGCTTTGTATGGTATATGACGCAAAAACGCAGAGTGAAGCCGCCATTACGACCTATGATTTTGGTGGGTTCGATGTGTTTCAAAGTGATACTGCTTTTTCCAAATGTTTAACGGTACCCGGCACCTATACACTGAATATAATTTCATTGGGCACCAATGGCTGCACAGGAAAATACACCTATCCATTCCCAATTGTAGTATATCCTAAGCCCGGAACTTCTATTTTCTGGGAGCCTGAATCGCCTACAGTAACAGATAATATTATTCTGAACACAACAAATGAAGTAGAACCGGTGATGTATACCTGGTTGATTGCAAATTCTAACCTTAGTAGTTACGATACAACCAATCTGAAAAATCCAAATGTAACCTATGATGTTGCAGGAAAATATCCTGTTTATGTGGTAACTAAAACAGACAAAGATTGCATGGATACAGTTAATCGTGTTATTGAAGTACGTGACAATTATAATGTATACATACCAAACACATTTACACCAAACAATGATGGTTTAAACGATGTGTTTATGGTGGTTGGTTCGGGTTTTAAAGCAGAAGGGTATGTTATGGAAATTACGGATCGCTGGGGCAAGTTGATTTTTACTTCTAATGATATATTAAAAGGTTGGGATGGAACCATGAACGGTTCTAAATGTAAAGACGGCACTTACATCTATAAAATTAAGGCTGTTGGATCTAATGGTGAAGGAAGGGAGGAATTTATTGGTTACGTTAATCTCATACAATAAGCCTACTTAAAACTTTTTATAAATCCTCCCGCAAAACCAACGGGGGGATTTTTACTTTTATCATAACCTCATTGGCTGAAACGACATGAAACAGTACCACGAACTTATGAAACATGTGCTCGAGCAAGGCACAAAAAAAACCGACCGAACAGGAACCGGAACACTTAGTGTGTTTGGTTATCAAATGCGATTTAATTTGCAGGATGGTTTTCCCTTGCTGACAACTAAAAAACTGCACACTAAAAGTATCATCCATGAACTTCTTTGGTTTTTAAAAGGAGAAACCAACATCACCTATCTGAAAGAAAACGGTGTGAGTATATGGGATGAATGGGCAGATGAAAAAGGCAATCTGGGTCCGGTATATGGCCACCAATGGCGGAGTTGGCCAACAGCCGATGGAAAAAGCATCGATCAGATTTCAAAAGTGGTTGAGATGATTAAAAAGACACCAGATTCCAGACGACTCATTGTGAGTGCCTGGAATGTGGCCGACATTGATCAGATGAAGCTGCCGCCTTGCCATGCTTTTTTTCAGTTTTATGTGGCGGATAATAAACTGAGTTGCCAGTTATATCAACGCAGCGCCGACATATTTTTGGGTGTACCCTTTAACATCGCCTCTTACGCGCTGCTAAATCTAATGATGGCGCAAGTGTGCGAACTTGATCCCGGTGAATTTATACATACGTTGGGCGATGCGCATTTGTACACCAACCACCTCGAGCAAGCCCGACTTCAGCTTAGCAGAGATTTTAAACCTCTACCAACAATGAAAATTAATCAGCACGTAAAATCTATTTTTGATTTTAAATTTGAAGATTTTGAATTGTTGAATTACGATCCTCATCCGCACATTAAAGCACCGGTTGCTGTATAACGCATGATTGCTACCATTTTTCACGCAGGAAAAGAGTACAGGGTTGATTTGTATAAACCCATCGATATTTCTATGCCACTAAGCACCAATGAGAATTCGACCAGGGCCTGGTATCAAAATCCTATAACTATGGAGCCGGTGCGAATGGGTGATTGGATTGGTGATATTAACGAAGGCGGAAGCGTAAATTTCAGAACCATTACATTCAATCCACACGCCCATGGTACGCATACGGAATGCGTTGGCCACATCAGCAAAGAGTTTTATACTGTTAATGCGGGCCTAAAACAATTCTTTTTTATTGCTGAATTGGTTACAATTTTACCGCTTGCGCTGGAGAACGGCGATTTTGTAATTACTGCTAAACAACTTGAAGCGGCTATGGATAAAGAGTTTAAAACGGAAGCCATCATCATACGCACCCTTGGCAATGGTCCCGGAAAATTGCACACCAATTACAGCAACACTAATCCTCCTTATTTATTGAAGGAGGCGGTTGAGTTTTTGAATTCCAGAGGAATTCAGCACTTGTTAATTGATATGCCAAGCATAGATCGTGAATCCGATGGTGGTAAATTGGAAGCTCACCACACGTTTTGGAACTACCCTCATCACACAGATTTGACTAAAACGATTACTGAAATGATTTACGTACCCAATGAAATTAACGATGGAGTGTACTTATTAAACATTCAGATAGCTCCGTTTGAAAATGATGCCAGTCCTAGCAAACCAATATTGTATAAAGTTTACTAAGGAATTGATTGAAATCGCTCATCACTCAAACTCAACAAAAAATTTTCTAAATCCTTTTTCTCTGTTTCAGTTAAGCCAAGTGGTTTGCTTAGTAAGGTATCACGGTTGATCGCGTCGGGTATAAACTTGTCGGGTTGATCATAATAATCAATCACTTCCCGTAAAGTTTTATGCATGCCATTGTGCATGTATGGTGCTGTTTGTGCAATGTTTCTCAATCCGGGTATTTTAAACGCCCCAAGGTCTTTTTTATTACCGGTTATTGCATACCTGCCTTCGTCGTTCAGGTTTTTGCCATTGTATAAACCAATGTTTTTGAATTGGTCGTTTCCGGTAAAATCAACTCCAAAATGACAATCAAAACACTTGGCTTTGTTGTTGAATAGGTTCAGCCCTCTTTTAGCACTGGCAGTAAATTGGGTGGTGTCTGTTTCTTGCATGTATTTATCGAATGCAGATTGGTCTGTTTCCAAAGTGCGTTCAAAAGCAGCCAAAGCAGCAGCCAGCAGTTCGCGAGAAGGGGCTTTACCATACACATCATAGAAGGCCTGTCGGTAAATGGCATGCTCTTTTAAACGACGAATAGCAATGGACAAGGGCAAATCCATTTCTTTGGGGTTCTCAATGGGGCCCAATGCCTGTTCTTCCAAACTTTCGGCCCTTCCGTCCCAGAAATAAAAATTACGGTCGATTTGGTTCATGGCACTTGGGGTGTTGCGTGTACCTGCTTGATTGTTTACTCCCAGGCTAAGGGCCACGTTATCTGCAAAGGCAAATTCAGGTTTATGGCATGAGGCGCAAGTGATGGAGTAATCACGTGATAAAATACTGTCGAAAAACAATTTTTTACCAAGTTCAACTTCCGATAAAATAATTTCCTCAGGGCCCAAATTACAGCTGAATAACAGCATTAGACTGCAAAGAGCTAAAAAGCAGGACTTTTTCATAAGTTTTCTTTTTTTAACGCACTAAAAGTACTTTTTTTTCAAAGCTTATAAAATATTATCGGTCACTAAGGTTCAATTCAGGAAAAAAATAATACTTTTATCCATATCAGTACCTGTTGAGCAATTAGCACGGGTAGAATTAGCCGAATGGAGGAATCAAAAGAGGAAGTAGCCAAACCCGAATTGCCGTTTCAAAACCTTTTTCTTCTTTCAGGTCTGCTGAATGGCATGAACAAGTTTTGGATGTATGCAGGCACTATACTTTTTTTGGTATTAGGATACATTTTGTTTCAATTTGTAGGCTTTTTTCCACTAATTAGCCGATTAATCGATAATGGATACAGCAGAAGTGAAATAGAATTAAATCCGGGTTTGTTGTTTGATAGCATAGCACTTGACCTTGATAAAAACATCATCTTATCTTTGGAACTGGGAATGTTTGTGTTTGCCTTTGTTGGTTTTCTGTTGGGATTAATCTATTTGCATCGAAAAACCTTAACCTCTGTTATTACAGGGTTCGAAAGATTCAGATTCAATCGTTTTCTTTTTTCATTTCTGCTTTGGGCATTGCTGCTGATTGTGTTTATGATGTGTAATTATGCTATCAATGAGGATGATTTTAATTGGAATCCCAATTACCGTGGAATACTTGTTTCTTTCATCATCATGAGTTTAATGATGCCAATTCAAACGGGTTTGGAAGAAATCGTTTTTAGAGGCTATCTGCTTCAAGGCCTCGCGCTGTTGTTTAAAAACGGAATTATCCCACTCGTTCTCACATCGCTTGTTTTTGGCTTTGCACACATGAGTAACCCCGAAGTTCAACGTTTTGGTTGGCAAATTATGTTGCCGTACTATGTACTTTTTGCTTTGTTTATGGGCTCCATTACATTGCTTGATGAAGGATTAGAGTTGGCTTTTGGCATACATTTTGCTAATAATCTTATTAGCAGTCTACTCATCAGCTCGCCAAACTCCGTGATTAAAACCTATTCTTTTTTTGAAATAAGTTCCGAAAATCCTCAGCTTGAAATGCTTGTGTGGGGTGTGATGGCAACGCTTGCATTTATTGTTTTCTCTAGAAAGTACGCATGGAAAAATTACAGTTTATTAATCAGATAAATCCTATGAAACCGATAGTCCTTTTTCTTTCATTATTTTTTATCAATCGTGTTTCTGCCGACGAAAGTTATCGCTATTCGGTTGACCTAACAAAAGTAGCAAACGATAAAGTATCGGTTACTTTAACTCCGCCTGACATAAAGGAAAATGAAATTTTGTTTAGTTTTCCTGCTATGGTGCCCGGTACCTATGAAGTGTATAATTTTGGGCGTTTTATTACAAATTTTACTGTAATAGGAAAGGATGGGTCTTCCATTCAGGTTACCAAGGTGGATGTAAACACCTATAAAATTTCACCGGCCGGAAAAATTCAAAAAATTACCTATTTGGTTGATGATACGTTTGACAAATGTGATTTACCCGGAACGCAGGAGAAAATTGTTTTTGAGCCTGGCGGAACCAATTTTGAAGATGGTATTAATTTTAGTCTAAACACCCACACACTTTTTGGCTATTTCAGAGGTTACCTGACCAACTCATTTATCATTGAGTTTCTGAAGCCTAAAGGGTTTTACCCGGCTACAGGCCTTTCCGAAATTACACTCGGTGAAAAGGCGGATGTGCTTGTGGCCAGGGGCTATCATCACCTGGCCGATTCTCCGATACATTATTCACTACCCGATACCTGTTCTGTAAAGGTTGGAAATACGCGGGTATTGGTTTCCTGCTATGCCCCGAATAAAAAAATAAACTCAAAATTTATTGCAAGAACTTTAGAGGAATTGCTTTATGTTCAAAGTGATTATTTAGGCGGCGAACTGCCGGTAAATAAGTACGCTTTTTTATTTTATTTCACTGATAAACCAACATTATCGGGTGCCAGTGGTGCACTAGAGCACTCGTATTCGTCTTTTTATGTGTTGCCTGAAATGGACAGTCTTGACATTCAACAACAAATTAGGGATGTGGCCGCTCACGAATTTTTTCATGTGGTGACTCCGCTCACCATTCACTCGAAAGAAATAGGAGAGTTTGATTTTAATGATCCAAAAATGAGCGAACACTTGTGGCTTTATGAGGGCATGACAGAGTACGCTGCGCATCACGCTCAGGCTATTGGAAATATCACAGATGCGGATGTATTGCTGAACACCATGATGGAAAAGTATTCCAACAGTTTAAGGTACTTTAATGATACCATGAGTTTTACCTACATGAGTAAACATGTTCTTGATGAGGAAATTCACAAACAATATGGCAACGTTTATGAAAAGGGAGCAGTGATTGGTATGTGCCTGGACATTCTGCTGCTGGATTTGAGTGAAGGAAAATACAGCACCAGAAATTTATTGAAAGACCTTGGAAAAAAATATGGCAAGGAAAAATCATTCAATGATGAGGATCTGTTTAACGACATTCAAAAGTTAACGTATCCTGAAGTTGGCGAATTCCTTAAAAAACACGTGGGAGGAAAGGAACCGCTTCCAATAAAAGATGTGCTGGCAAGAGTGGGTATTAATTTTGAACGCGAGGTGGTTTCTTCAGAATTTACTTTGGGAGGCGCCGGATTAAATTATAATGAGGTCACCGGCCGTCTTTATGTTGAAAATACAGAAGAAATGAATGAATTCGGCAAAGCCATGGGCTTTAAAAAGGGAGACGAATGGTCAAAACTGAATGGAAACGAATTACGAATTGAAAACATAAAGAATATTATTTCAGAGTACTACAATACAGTTAAAGAGGGCGATAATGTGGAGTTTGAAATTTATCGTCCGAAAGGAAAAAAGGGAAAGTACAAAATACTAAACCTTAAGTCAAAGGCTAAAAAGGTACAGGTTATAAGAAAAAATCAAATTAACTTGATGCAGAATATTAGTGATCAACAAAGAAATACATTAAAAAACTGGGCCGGAGTTTAATTAAACAGTCATTTTTAAATTGATAAAACCATAAGCGCTTGAAATTACCTTTGCAATATGTTGTTGTTTTTTTATTAAAATAAAAAAGCCATCCGATTTCTCGAGGAGGGCAGAAGAGCGTATGAACTTAAAAACGACGAACAAGCTGAAAAAAATTTCAAGAAGGCGCTTGAAACCGACCCTGATTTTATAGAGGCTGCTATTGGTTTGGCAAATTTGTACCAAGTAACCAACCACCACGACAAAGCCATTATTTTTTTTAAACGAGCTATTGAAATTAATCCTAAGTTTTTTCCAAACAACTTTTACTTTTTAAGTTTATCGCAATTGGCACTGGGAAATTACAGCGATGCTCAGGGCAATCTGGAAACGTATTTAAAGTTTGAGCGCATTAATCCAAATACAAAAGAGAGCGCAGAAAAGCAGTTGAAAAATGCACGGTTTGGAGCAGAAGCCATAAAAAATCCTAAGCCGTATCAGTTAATAAATGTGGGAGAAGGCATTAACACAAGCATGAATGAATATTTTCCATCGGTGACTGTTGACGGCGATTGGTTTTTGTTCACAAGGGGCGTTACAGACCCGCAAATGCCCGGATATGAGAATGAAGACTTCTATATCAGTCACAAACAAAATGATGTTTGGCAAACCGCACAACCCATTCGCGAAATAAACAGCATAGGCAATGAGGGCGCACCAACCCTTTCTGCCGATGGAACCATCATGTTTTTTGCTTCCTGTGCCAACGAGTTTGGCGATTATGGAGCACAGGACAGGAAAGGCTTCGGAAGTTGTGATATTTTTTATGCCCAGAAAGTTAACGGACGGTGGACCAAACCAAAAAATGCCGGTCCTGCCATCAACACCGCCCATTGGGAAACGCAACCCAGTTTTAGCAGTGATGGAAAATCCCTTTATTTTATTAGGGGAATTATAAACAGAGGTGGCATTAAAGATCAGGATATTTATGTCAGTACTATTGATGAGACTGGCAGGTTTTCCCCGGCAATAAAACTTCCCGGCAAGGTGAACACAAGTGGTAAGGAAGAATCTGTGTTTATTCATCCCGACAACCAGACTTTGTATTTTAGCAGCGATGGTCACCCGGGCATGGGTGGCCTTGATATTTTTATGAGTAAACGTCAGGCTAATGGCGAATGGGGAGAGGCCATTAATTTAGGATACCCCTTGAACACGCTTGCCGAAGACAATAGTTTTCTGGTTTATCCGAACGGAAAGTACGCCTTTAAAGCCAGTGATCAAAAGGGAGGATATGGTGGTTTAGACATTTATCAATTTGAGTTACCGGAGGAACTGAAACCCGAGCGCATGACCTATGTGAAAGGCAAAGTTTACAACGCTAAAACAAAAGAAAGTTTGGAATCTAGTTTTGAATTGTATGATTTGGAAACACAATCCCAGGTCACACAATCCTATTCTCAAAAAAACGGGGAGTTTTTGGTGACTTTAACCGCCAACAAAAACTACATGGTAAATGTGAATAAAAACGGTTATTTATTTTATAGCGATAACTTTAGTTTAAAAGGAGAAACTGCAAGCATTGATAAACCCTTTCAGCTGGATATTCCGCTGGAGCCATTGGATGTTGGCAGTACGGTGGAATTAAAAAACATTTTTTTTGAGGTAAACAAGTGGGAGCTGAAGCCTGAAAGCAGAAGTGAATTAAACAAATTGATTTCTTTCTTAAATCAAAATAAAACAGTTCGAATTGAACTTAGCGGACATACTGACAATACAGGCGATAAAAAGCTCAACGAAACCCTCTCTCAAAACAGAGCCAAAGCCGTGTATGATTTTCTTATTATTGAAGGTAAAGTGGCCCCCGAACGTTTAACATACAAGGGATACGGCGATACTAAGCCCAAAGTACCCAACGATACACCTGAAAATAAAGCCAAAAACAGGCGCACCGAATTTAGTATAACGGCTCGCTGAACGTATTATGCGGCAAACCTTTTTTTCCATCGGCAGTAGATAAATAACCGAAATAGAAGTTTGTTTTGGTAATCATTATCGGAATGAAATTGTTTAATTTTTTCGTTCCGAATAAAATTCAAATCAGATCCAAGAATTTCAGTAATCATTTCTGCTCTTAATTTCTTTAACCATTCTTTTGATGGGGTTTCAAAACCTTTTTTGTCTTTACGTTCGTATATCTCTCTGGGAAGTTTAGATTTCAAGGCTTCTCTCAGTAAGTACTTTGAAGTGCCTTTTTGAATTTTCCGGTTGGGGTCGAATGAAAACATCAGGTTAATGAGTTCAACATCATCACTAAAGGGTACACGACTTTCAACAGAATGCCACATACCACAACGGTCTTCACATTTCAGGAAAGATTTCAAACGTGTTGTATAGATGTCGTGAACTAATTGTTGATTAAGGTCGTTGAAATATTGACTTGGATTGGAAACAGGATGCTCTGTGATAAACTCCTTCTTTAAAAGCCCGGATAACTTTTGCGTCTTCACATCAACCATTTGTTTTAGTCTTTCCTTTAAGAAAAACAAAAAAGGATGGGGAATACTATCAGAAGCATGTTGAATGTTTTGAAAGGCTGTTTTGAATTTGCCGGTAGAAAAGTAGTGGTTCCAGGTGGCCAAAAAGTGGTGGTGATACCCACCGAATAGTTCATCAGCGCCTTGTCCGTCGAGTACAACTTTAATACCTGTTTCTTTAGCCAAAGCCATCACTTTATATTGGGCATAGGTGCTGGTGTCCCAGATAGGAATATCCTGAGAGTAGATAAGCTCATCCAGTTCGCTTAGAAATCCCTTCAGAGTCGGCTCAATTTTATGGTGTTTTGCTCCTGTTTTTAAGGCCACTATATCAGCAAAATGTTCTTCATTGATGGACGTGTTACGGAATACAGAGGTAAAGCAATGAAATGGCTGTTGGGTGATGTCTGAGATACTAACGGCAATGGCACTGCTGTCTATTCCGCCGCTAAGGCAGGTTCCAACGTCTACGTCGCTTCTTAATCGAATTTCCACCGAACGATGAAAGGCAGAAGCAATTTTGGCGATTAATTCTTCATCACTCAGTGCGTTGTTCTCAAGCGTAATGTGATTGTTTAAAGAATAGAAGCAGGTTACATTCAGTGCTTTGCTGTGAAGATTGAAAGTAAGGTTGTGTCCGGGCCAAAGCTCCTGAATGTGCTCAAAAAAATTCTGTGTTTCATTCTCAAGTTGTGCGTTAACAAGGTAATTGTGAAGTGCCTTTTTATTTACTTCTGCTTTAACCAGGCCGGCGCCCACCAAGGCTTTTTGTTCACTTGCAAAAGCAAAAAAAGAGGAGGTGTTGGTGTAGTAAAAAGGTTTCACTCCAAGTCGGTCTCTTGAGGCAAAGCAGGTATTTTTCTCACTGTCATAAATACAAAAGGCCCACATACCATTAAACTTTTCTACGCATTTTTCTCCCCAATAGCTGTAGGCATTTATAATTACTTCCGTGTCGCTTTCAGAACTAAATTTGTAACCGACATTTTCTAATTCCTGTCTCAATTCACGGTAATTATAGACTTCTCCGTTATAGGTTATCCATAATTTCGAAGTCCTGTTACACATGGGTTGATGGCCCTTCTCGCTCAAATCCAGAATGGACAGTCGGCGATGAACAAATCCAAGTGTGCTTGATTGCTCGTTTTCCGGAATTTTTTTTAAAGGAGAATAATTTAAGGCAGAGTGAGCGGCAGGCGGAAATAAATCAAAATAAGGCGTGCACTTTTTCGAATCTGCCAGCAAAAACCCTTCTCCATCCGGTCCCCTATGCTGCAGGAGTTTGGAAAGCGCCTTTAATTTCGGCACTAGTGAGTCTCCCGTTGGATTTTTAAGAATGAGTCCTGCAATTCCACACATAGCCTTCTAGTTTAGCCACATAAAGACTTTGTTATTGCCTATAAATTGCTCAATGTCTTTTGTAAAAAGGATGACAAAAAAATCGATAAGTGGAATTAAACCAAAGCCCCCTCCCAAAGTGCCAATATACACAATGGGCACATGTGGTGATGTTCCCAGATATATCCGATGCAGACCAACAATGCCAAAAGGGAACGGAAAGGAAAGCAAGGCCGCTATGAGTTTTTTGTTTTTTTGTTTGTTAGCATGAAACAGCTTTTGGATGAGGTCAGGCGGGGGTAATTTTGTAATATCAGGGACAATAAAATTTTCAGTAACGCCAATGTAAAGGGCAGTAACGTCAATTGTCTCCATGAGGGCTGCACCTGCTGTGCTGGAATTATCAGCATTGACTTTGCAGGCGAAGAGAAGTAAAAATGCAAAAGTAATGTGCAAACGAGCTGGTAACATGAGTGTTCGTAAATTAAACCCTGAAATTAAATAAAAAACATTGACTGATTTTTTATTTGTTTGTTACACACGCTAAAAGTCGCAATGCCTATATTTGCAAAAAACGGCTACAGTGACATTAATTAAAAGTATTTCAGGAATTCGCGGCACCATTGGAGGGCAGGCCGGGGATGGTTTAACGCCACCCGACATTATTAAATTTGTTTCTGCTTATGGCAGTTTGCTTCAAGCCAAGTTTCAAAACAAACGGCTGAAAGTGGTTATCGGGAGAGATGCCCGAATAAGTGGCGCTATGGTAAACAATTTAGTTTCTGCATGTTTATCCGGCATGGGGATAGATGTTATTGATTTAGGATTAAGTACCACACCAACCGTTGAAATGGCCGTGGTAGATTTTGAGGCCAACGGAGGAATAATTTTAACGGCCAGTCACAATCCAAAACAATGGAATGCTTTAAAATTGCTGGATGCGAAAGGAGAATTTATTTCTGAGGCCATGGGAACAGAATTGCTTGAAAAAGCAGAACGCGGTGATTTTGAGTATGCACACGTGGATGATTTGGGGCAAATACGTTCGGAAGAGAATTATCTCGATACCCACATAAAAAAAATTCTTGCACTTCCTTATGTTGACGTACAAAAAATTAAAAGTGCCGGATTTTCAGTTGTGGTAGATGCCATAAATTCTTCTGGCGCTATTGCGGTACCTGCTTTGTTAAAGGCGCTGGGCGTTGAACACGTTCAAGTTATCCATGGAGAAATGCATGGCAATTTTGCACACAACCCTGAACCTTTGCCGGAACATTTAAAAGATTTGAGCAGTGCTGTGGTCACAACAAAATCCGCCCTGGGCATAAGTGTCGACCCTGATGTTGACAGATTAGCTTTTGTATGCGAAAATGGTGAGATGTTTGGGGAAGAGTACACGCTTGTGGCGGTTGCTGATTGTGTGTTGGGGTTTCAGAAGGGTAGAAATACAGTGAGCAATTTATCCAGTACACGGGCCTTGAGAGACGTTACAGAAAAACATGGCGGCAAGTATTCCGCATCCGCCGTAGGAGAAGTAAATGTGGTAAGACAAATGAAAGCCAGCGGGGCGGTGATTGGGGGGGAAGGCAATGGTGGTGTAATTTTGCCTGAATTGCATTATGGCAGAGATGCCTTGGTTGGCATTGCCATTTTTTTGACGCACCTCGCCAATTTAGGTGTTAGCACATCAAAACTCAGGGCGACGTACCCTAATTATTTCATATCGAAGAACAAAATTGATTTAACGCCAGGTATAGATGTGGATGGTATTTTAGACAAGATGGGCCAAAAATATAGGGATTTGCCTGTAAATAAAGAAGATGGACTCAAAATTGAATTCGAAAAAGAATGGGTGCATTTAAGAAAGAGCAATACCGAACCCATCATTCGTATTTATAGTGAAAGTTCAGATGAAGAAAAAGCCAAACAATTGGCTCAGAAAATAATCAATGAAATCAAGGGAATAGTAGGTTAAGCTTTATCCCTTACTGAATTTATTTTCTTCTCAGATTTTAAATGATTAAAGTCATTTTGTGATTA